>NZ_JANNDR010000153.1:0-7080 GCF_031378165.1 Chamaesiphon sp. OTE_75_metabat_556 | reverse complement strand
AATTCATGAATTACCCCTACCATCAATTTTCAGATGTAGATAGTAGGGTAGTAACCACCCTCATAATTCTATTAATTATCAACTATCAATTATCAATTATCAATTAATAGATGGATTTACTCCGCTCCCTGCCCATTGGATTATATTTAGAACAGCCAGTCACTTGGCTGCATCGGCTCGATCCGCGAGTTAAACTCGGTTGGCTGTTGAGTTTTCTATTAGCACCGATCCTGGCTAGTGCAAGCTGGAAATTGGGTTTAGTCGTGCTACTAGTCCTGATTAGTCTACTCGCGGGGATCCCTTGGCGCGCACTCAAACAGCAGATGGGATGGCTATTACTATTTGGGGGCGCAATTTTTCTAGTGGGGATGTTTGCCCCAGATAGTATTAACGTCACTCAGCAAGTGCGATCGCCTGCTGATGCTGGTATCGAAATCGTCCAACCTTATCAATATATCTTATTCAAAATTGATAGTGGGATTATCCATCTCAAAATCACCAAAAAATCGTTAGATAATGCTATTTATGCCAGCACATTAATCTTCACCTCGATCTATAGTGCTACGGTTTATCTGCTGACGACTTCTCCCGAAGAAGTTACGACTGGATTAGACCATTTGATGGCACCGCTCCGCCGCTGGCATGTGCCCGTAACCGAGATTACACTGACGCTCACCCTCGCGCTCCGCTTTATTCCCCTAGTACTAGAAGAGATCCAAAATTTAGTGCGATCTGTATATACCCGCGCGATCGATTGGCAAAAATTAGGACTCAAAAATAGTGCCAAAGTTTGGTTGACCGTATCGGAAAAAATCCTTGAAAATCTCCTCAGCCGCGCCCAACAAATTGCGATCGCCATGCAAGTTCGCGGCTTCACTACTCCCAATACTCATAAGGTAGAATGGCATCAATTAAGGTTAAGAAAAATTGACTTCTTGGCGATCGCCATTCTCGGTATCTTCTGGATCGCCAGATTTTCAATCGGCGGTCAATTTACTTGAATTAGGTTTTAGGCTTTAGGTTTTAGGTGTTAGGGAATAGTGATTGGAGGGGTTGTCCCCAAGTCCCCAAGTCCCCAAGTTCCCCCGTTCCCTCGTCCCCTTCACTCGCTTTGCATTTATCCCTGCCCCTCAACAATCGTACTGGCTCCTACATCTTCGATCGATTATTTCGGTGCGATCGCATTGCGACTTTATTAGAAAGTCCAGTGATTAATAGCGATCGATCTACATTAACCAGATACTCGATTTGCGCTGGTTCGCCCCAAACGATCGATGGTCAACCACAAATATTTACGCCAGCCATCGGTGGGATTTTAGATTGTTTGCGCGGCTTATTAGCTAATCCCGATCGGGAGCAAAGATCCGATTTACCAGCCCATTTACCCTTTGTAGGCGGTTGGTTGGGCTGGCTGGGTTACGAACTAGCCTGGGAGATCGAAGCACTCCCAGAGCGCAAACCAGACCCGCTGCCATTTCCGATCGCTTATTGGTATGCTCCCCAGGCATTGGCGATTTTAGACCACTGGGAACAACTCTTATATATATCGGCACCCACCGCCGCAGCATTAACCAAACTGACTGCGAAATTAGCCGGAACTGATGCTGGGGATCGCCACACAGCAACGGTGCCAACATCTTCGATCTCTACAGAATTAAATTTTCACACCTCAGCCGCTGAGTATCAACAGGCGATCGTTCAAGCTCAAAAATACATTCAAGCTGGCGATATTTTTCAAGCTAATTTATCCCTGCGCTTTAGTACTCAGACCGATCTCGACCCCTGGCAGATCTATCAAAATCTCCAAAGCATCAACCCTTCCCCATTTGCCAGCTATTGGCAGACACCGTGGGGATCGATGATGAGTTGCTCCCCCGAACGACTAGTCCAGTATCAACCGCCACTCGCCACCACTCGCCCGATCGCTGGTACCCGCAAACGCGGTCATACTCCCGCCCAAGACAGCCAATTAGCCCAAGAACTCTTAGCTAATGAAAAAGAGATTGCCGAGCACATCATGCTCGTCGATCTCGAACGCAACGATCTCGGTCGCGTCTGTCGGTGGGGCAGCGTCCAAGTCGATGAATTACTCTCGATCGAACGCTACAGTCATGTCATGCACCTCGTCAGTAATGTGACTGGCGAATTGGATTCCCAGTTTGACTCGATCGATCTGATTCGCGCCATGTTTCCAGGCGGCACGATTACTGGCTGCCCCAAAGTCCGCTGTCTGGAAATTATCGCCGACCTCGAACCCTGCCCCCGTAACTTGTTTTATGGCTCCTGCGGCTATCTCGATCGGCGCGGTCGCTTAGACCTCAATATTTTGATTCGGACATTGTTGTATCATCAAGGCACCGTCTGGGGGCAAGTTGGTGCCGGTATCGTCGCCGACAGCCATCCCCAGCGTGAGTGGCAAGAATCTCTCCAGAAAGCTGCTGCTCAGATCGCTGCGTTGGGTATTATAAGTTAGGGGTCAGGCTTTAGGCTTAGACTTTAGGCTTTAGGCTTTAGGCTTTAGCAAGTTTTAATAGCTTCCACTATCCACTATCCACTATTCACTATCCACTATTCACTCCCAACTCCCAACTCCCAAAGCCTAACCAATGACTTCCGAAAACTACCTCAACCACCCGACCTTTGGCTTGCTCTATCGCATCTGTATTGTTGAGGAGAACCAAGAACTCTTTACGACTCTTTACGCACAGCGTGTTTTTTTTCTAGTTACTTCTAATGCCGAAGGACTAGCATTTCAGCCGGTGACTCGTGCTGATGCTCGCTTGACGATCGATACCCGCATTCGCCTTCTCAGACGTAACGGCCAAATCCTCGAATCTCAAGAGCTACAATCAACGATGCAAAAAAATTTCCCGGGCTAGCCAAATCGTGGTGTCAACACGAGTAGATTAGATCGGTCATAATCTAGACTAGGAGCGCGATCCCTATTCACTACTCCCTACCCCCTACCCCCTACTCCCTAAATGACGATCGCGCACAACATAGAGACTATTCGTCGAGATTTACCCGCTTCAGTCAGATTGATGGCGGTAAGCAAGCAAGTACCAGCAACCTTGATGCGGGAGGCTTATGCTGTGGGCATTCGGGATTTTGGCGAGAGTCGGATTCAAGAAGCGCAGGCAAAACAGCAAGAACTAGCCGACTTGACCGATCTGTGTTGGCATCTGATCGGCCATTTGCAGGGTAATAAGGTACGCAAAGCAGTTCAGATCTTTGACTGGATTCACTCCGTCGATAACCTCAAACTACTCCAGCAGATCGATCGAGTCTGTCGTGAATTAGACAAAAAAATCGACATCTGTCTCCAAGTTAAAATTTTGCCCGATCCCGATAAATATGGCTGGGAGATTCCCGATCTGCTCGCCGATTTGCCCCAGATTGCTCAGTGCGATCGCCTGCACATTCGGGGTTTGATGGCGATTCCCCCACTAGGTTTAACCACAGCCCAAACGCAACAATTATTCGAGCGGACGCGGGATCTCAGTCAGGAGATCGCCCAACAACCGGGATTGAATCTCCAGATCACCGAACTATCGATGGGTATGTCTGGCGACTATCTACCCGCGATCACTGCGGGGGCAACGATCGTCCGACTCGGCAGTATTTTATTCGGCCAACGCATTAAGGAATAACAACTGATTGTAAACAATTGTTGCTTAGTATCAAGTAAAATTAGCTGAGTGATTTTTTGGACTTCGATCGGTACTAAACTATGCAACTGTGTCTAATTGTCTTACGCCTTCTACCTTGAGGGGAGGGTCTAGTGAGTGGCTAACATCACCACTTCACAACCTGGCGATCGCTAGAGAGCTTACTAAAATTCTGCTGGTGTCAGCGATAATCTGAGATCGGGAACAGTTTTTGGAGCTAGATCGTCTCACCTCAAAATTGGTGTCGCAGTCATAGCCGACTGTCACGAGCCAAATTAGAAGGCGAACGTATAGAGGATGGGTACCAATGCACGAATAACTGAAAAATCTAATTTTCGAGGTATTGATTTAAGGGATGTTAATTAAATCCGTTGATTTGAATAAGAGTATTTTTTTGTTGGTGTAAGATGCTTAAGTTATGTTAAGCAATCTGACTTTCCCATTAACAAACAGCTCTGAGCTTGTAGGTGTCACTACAACAGAGATCGACTCGGCAATGGCTGTCAAAGCTATTGTAATTTAATGTAAGATAGTTCTCGTCCGCATTTTCTACCATCCCGATCGCCGATCGGACTGTATATGGGTCATGAAATTCAGGTTTTTTCAGCAGAATGGCCGAATGAAGACTGAACGCATGTGAATATGAGAAGTTTAATTTTCTATAGATTCTCTTTATATTCTTGATTTCGTGGTATTATGCTCGATGTCGGAGCGAATAATACCCGCGTATTATTTGTGACCAAGCCAATCAGGGTTGAGTCTTCTGACATTTGTATCATCCACAAATTAGTGCTTCAGACAATAATCGATCAAGTACTGTATTTGTCGTTGAAGACTAGCTTTTCGAGAGTAGGTCAGCAGCAGTTACAGACACACAGCATCCATACCACCACCACAGGGCGCAGGAGTAGTTAAAGGTGAAAGTTTTAGATAGATTCAAAGATTTCATGGGTTTGAACGAAGAATACGATGATTGCGATGACACGGATAGCGATGCGTATCGCAGTGAGTTTCAGCAGCCAGAACCCCCAGTCCAACAGCCAGTTGTTGAAGAAGAACGGCGTGGCTTCCGACGGGTAACCGCCGAGACTCGCACTCCTGCCAAAATCAATAACGTCGTGGGGATGCCAGGGATCGTGCATGGAGTATCGGAAATGATCTTAATCGAACCACGTTCTTTTGAAGAGATGCCCCAAGTCATCGATGCCTTGCGCCAAAGAAAGTCGGTCATCCTCAATATGACACTAATTCGACAAGAAGAAGCTCAACGATCTGTAGACTTCGTGGCTGGCGGTACATATGCAATTGACGGCCACTACGAACGGATTGGCGATAATATTTTCTTATTCACGCCAAACTGCGTCCAAGTCAGTACTCCGACCACTGTCATGACTGACACGGTTAACCAGCAAGCACCAGCAGAGCGGACAGTCAGTCGCAATCGGACGAGTCAGCCGATGCAGACATGGGGCAACGAGCCAATCGTCGCTGCTCAGTAACTTAGTTAACTAGGGCAACTGCGACAAGTTTTGAGCAGCTCGATAACTGGAAGTAGTAAGATGTCTGTCAAACTAGGTGTCATCGGTGGCGGGGTGATGGGTTCTGCCATCGTCTCCCGCCTCATTACACAAGGTACTTATCAGAGTACCGAAATCATCATCGGTGAACCCACACTCAAACAACGGGAAGCCCTCCATCAACAGTATGGAGTTCAGGTAACCGATGATAATAATTTGGTGGCAATGGCTCCAGTTTTATTACTGGCAGTCAAGCCCCAAATTTTTGATGTGGTGGCTAGTGCGATTGAGCGATTCAATCCCGACCAAGTCGTAATTTCGATCCTGGCTGGAGTCAGTATCGCCCAGCTCGAACGGGCATTTCCCGATCGAGCCGTAGTCCGGGCGATGCCCAATACGCCCGCAACTGTCGGGATGGGTTTGACAGCACTTGCGGCGGGATCGCTGGTCAGTGCCGAGCAAATGGAGCTAGCGACCCAAATTTTTCAAGCCGTTGGGGAAGTCGTCACTGTCCCCGAATCCTTAATGGATGCCGTTACTGGTTTGTCCGGTTCTGGCCCTGCTTATGTAGCCATGGCGATCGAGGCACTCGCCGACGGGGGGGTCGCTGCCGGTCTGCCCCGCGCGATCGCCGATCGACTCGCCTTGCAGACCGTGCTGGGTACAGCTACACTCTTAAAAGAATCACAACTCCATCCCGCCCAATTAAAAGATCGCGTTACCAGTCCTGGTGGGACGACGATTGCAGGAGTTACCAAGTTAGAACAAGCAGGTTTTCGATCGGCACTAATTGAAGCGGTGATTGCCGCCAGCAAAAGATCTCAGGAATTGGGTAACGGTTGATAGTTGATAGTTGATAGTTGATAGTGAGGAGTAGCTTACTTCCAGTTACAGCTTGTCTTGCTTCCGATCTAGCCACACATCTAGTGCCTCACTTCCCAATATGGCTTCTAACTCTAGCAACCAGCGTCGATCCAATCCTAATCCTCGCCGCCGGAAACCAGCCCGACAACTTCAAGCCAGACAGATCGATCGATCTGTCTGGCTCTTGATTCTCTTGGTGCGAGCGAGCATCTGTGGATTGGGTGCGAGTGCGATTGCCGGGACGGCGATGTCGATCGTCAATCCGCCCAAACCCCCGATCGCCATCGAGATCGCGCCCCCACCCAAACCACTACCGATCCCGCTGGATAATCTCCATCAAACTACTGCTAGTCTCGACCTCACCAAACAGCTTCAGGCTGCTAGTAGAACCAAAGTCAAGCTAGATGCCAGTTATATTTTCGTCAATAGCGATAGTGGTGAATACAGCCAACTGGGAGCCGATCGAGTTCTCCCAGCAGCTAGTACGATTAAATTACCGATCCTAATCGCCCTGTTTCAGGATGTCGATCTGGGGAAAGTCAATTTAGCCGAACAACTCACCATCGACCAAAAATCGATCGCGGGCGGATCTGGCGATCTCCAAGCGCAAAAACCAGGAACGAAAGTCAGTATCCTCGTCGCTGCCACCAAAATGATCGTCATCAGCGATAATACCGCCACCAATCTGCTGATTCGACGATTGGGTGGGGCAGCAGCCCTCAATCAAAGATTTCGGAACTGGGGACTCCAAGCGACTACCATCAATCGTCCCCTCCCCGATCTCGACGGCAAAAACGTTACCACCGCTAGAGAATTAGCGCGATTGGTGCGGGCGATCGATGTCGTCGATCGATCGCCCCAAGGCCGTAAAATTGTTTCGGATGCTTCCCGCCGCCAACTGTTGCAGATGATGAGCAACACCACCCGCAATACTATGCTCCCCCAAGGCTTGGGTGCCGGCGCAAAAATCGCTCACAAAACTGGCGACATTGGCTCGCTGATTGCCGATGTCGGATCGATCGAACTCCCCT
>NZ_JANNDR010000145.1:0-3136 GCF_031378165.1 Chamaesiphon sp. OTE_75_metabat_556 | reverse complement strand
ACGATTGAAAATCTAGATGAAGCGGTCGCTGCGTCAGGCGAAAGACGACGAACTGAGGAAATCGGAAGAATTATATCGATCGCTATTTGAAATCAGCAGTGAAGGCATTTATCGTTGGGAACTCGATCGACCTGTTTCGCTAAGTTTATCAGTTGACGAACAAGCGGTGGATCTCTATCAGCAACACCAGCCTGATGTGACGCTGATGGATTTGCAGATGCCCAAACTTGAAGGAGCCGCCGCGATCGCCCAAATCCGCACTAACGACCCCGATGCCCGAATTATCGTACTAACTACCTATGACGGCGATGTTGATATCTATCGAGGGCTACAAGCAGGAGCCAGAGGCTATTTGCTCAAAGATACTACCGCTAAAGAATTACTGAATGCGGTGAGATCGGTGCATCAAGGGCAGCGGGAGATTGCCCCCACAGTTGCTCTGAAGCTAGCAGAACGAGTCGATCGAGCGGACGCGCTCACGGAGCGAGAATTAGCAGTGCTGCGTCTGCTGGTCAAAGTCATACGGAGCGATATTGCCAATGAAACAACCGCTCCGAATTTTGCTACAAACCACGATCACCCCTACTGATGATGACTGGAGTATCGCCCGCTTCTCGTTATTGGAGCGGTATCTGTCCTCCCTCAAGGATGAATTGGGAAATCCATTATGTGAGGTTGTATCCCGCGATCGCCAATCGGATGCTGACGGTAACGATCCGGTGCTGAGTACCCTTGAAGCTTGCGCGTCGTCTCACGACGCTCGGAATAATTTTGACGAACTGTGGTTGTTTGCTGTCGATGTGGCTGATGGCATTGGCGATTCTCCAAAGGAGAGGCTACGCCAACGAGGCTGTGAGGGCATTACACGATTTAGACAGCAAGGCGGCGGCATCCTGACTACCCGCGATCACATGAATTTGGGTAGTTCGCTATGCAACTCGTCTGGACACATTGAGTTCTTGCCCATCCCCATGAGGGTGCAGTCGGAGTTCCGGTTAATGGCCATGCTCGGGAGATCGCTACAGGCAAAAGCTTAGTCACAAATCGTCAGTTTAACCTGATTGTGGCTTTCGTTGGCTACGCCTACCGGAGGTAATCGCCAACGAGACGATTGAGGTAATCTGCTGGGAAGAGCGGTAGCCCAATCAACATTTCATCACTTTTGTGATTACAACTGGGATATTAGTATGGGTTGCCCCAGTTTTGTCACCGAGCCGCCCGGAAACACGATGCAGACCGAACCACAGGCACTCGCCGATCTCCAAATCTATCTGAGAAATCTAGTGCTCTGGCTAGCACCAGCATAGTTGTACTTTTGATCGAGGATCGCAGGCGATCTCGATCTCGTAGGTAATCTGAGAAATTACTGAGATTTAACTGAGCAAAGTTTCAGCATAAATTCAGGAAATCGATCGATCTAATTCAGATAGCTTTCAGTGCTGGCTGCGATAGTTAATTCAGTGAGCCAGTTGGGCTTACCTGAAACACATTCTATCGATATTCATTCCTAAATTTTATGAAATTAACTTCTTTACTGACCAGTGTTGCCGTGTTGGGATTGGTTACTGTCGGTCATATTGCACCAGGAACTTTCACCCCATCGATTGGCATAGTTGCGACTGCGGCTGACCTTCCTTCCGCCCAAGAGCGCATCACCTTAGTTACTAAAAACAAAGGTCAGATTGGCGGTGGCGACCAATTACGTCGGTTCTTTTATGGCGATTTAGAACCACTAGGAGTTCAACCTGGTGGAGCAGGAATGGTCGTGAATTTATATAACAAAGCCAATAATGTCACTTTCTCCTATTGCGCTACTTACGATGTGGTAGTTGCTGTTAAAAAAGGTAGAATAGCTACGTTCCAAGCAAGTGAAGTTAAATAATAGCCTAGTTTTCTAGATTGCAGTTATTAGGATAATTACAGTGTATTTAGAGGGCAGATATAAAAGTAATTTACCTTTATATCTTGCCTTTTCAAGTTTGTTAAAAATTAAGCTTGTCATTTAGAATCGCTGCGATAATTAATTATCAATTATCAATTATCAATTAATTAAAAGAGGTTTTCATGGATAGAGATACAATCTTATTACTACATCCATTTATTGCTGTGACTGTGGTATTTCCATTAATTGGCATAGTTATCAATCGTGCGCTCCAGACTCGCCAGCGGCGGTTGCAGGTATCGACTGGAGCCAAAAGTGCAATTCCGCCCAGTGCAGGGCCAGAACACGCTCAATTAGGTCGGTGGCTGACTGGTTCGGTGGTGGGTATCGTCCTCATTGCATTTGCAGTCGATGTGTTCGGCCATATTGTAGACAAACAAGTGTGGGTAAAAAATCCATTCCAAGTTATCTTAATCAGCCTGGTTTTTATAGCGGCGATCGGATCGTTAGCCTTACTTTACCGTGCGAAAGCCAGACTCTGGCGAGGTGTATTTGCCATCCTTACCAGTGTCGCGCTGATTGTGCTGGGCAGTCAGGATGGTATTTATCGTAATGATGCACAATGGTATATTTCTCATTACTATTACGGGATTGTTGCGGCATTATTGATGATTTTTTCCCTAGCGATCGTCAGAGAGATTTATCAGGACCGTACCCATCGATGGCGGAATATTCATATTGTTTTAAATTCGATTGCGTTGATCCTGTTCGTTGGGCAAGCCTTTACTGGAGTTAAGTCATTGCTAGAAATTCCCCCTGTTTGGCAGAAGCCCTATGTGCAAAAGCTCTACGAGCAGAAATGTGACAAAATGCCCTGTACCATTCAGTCAGATCCAGCTTTGAAGATGCCCAAATAACCGCCCAACCACGGATAATTAGTGAATGGGCACTACCAACGCGATCTAGGAAAAACAGATGACGGCACAACATATCCTGTTGGTTGAAGATGAAATCAAACTTGCCCGATTTATCGAGTTGGAATTGCAAAGCGAAGGTTATCGCGTCACTGTGGCACATGATGGCATGTCGGGACTATCTTTGGTGCGCGAGTCGGAGCCAGATTTGGCGATTTTGGATTGGATGATGCCAGGGCTGACTGGGGTAGAACTTTGTCGGCGACTGCGATCGACTGGAATTAAGATTCCGGTGATTTTGCTGACGGCTAAAGATGAAGTCGGAGATCGGGTGACAGGT
>NZ_JANNDR010000110.1:0-7204 GCF_031378165.1 Chamaesiphon sp. OTE_75_metabat_556 | reverse complement strand
GACGGAATTATTAGGTCATTGTTGGGAAAATTGTGTCTCCCATTTCGGCAAAGGGGAAGTCAATCACAGTCGCGCCTATGGTTTATTTGATAAAGTTAAGCTGCAAAACCATCTGCTGGCCAAATGCGAAACAGGGGGAGTGGAATGGCACCAAGGCAAGGCCACAAATATCGAGCACGATCTCGAACGCTCGATCGTCACTACTCCGACGGGTGAAACCATCCGCGCTAGATTGGTTATCGATGCCAGCGGCCACGATCCGATGTTTGTCAAGCGACAGAAGGATCGGGGCGCGATCGCCTTTCAAACTGCCTACGGTATCGTCGGTCATTTTTCTGAACCTCCTGTAAATCCGCAACAATTCGTGCATCAGGATTTTCGCAGTGAGCATCTATCAGCCACCGAACGCGCCAATGAGCCGCCGACCTTTTTATATGCGATGGATCTTGGCGATGATGTCTATTTTGTTGAAGAGACATCGCTGGCGATGGCACCCCCAGTAAGTTTCGAGCTGCTAGAGCGACGCTTGCACCAGCGATTGGCCGCACGCGGCATCAAGGTAACAGCTGTCCACGAGGTGGAACGCTGCATCTTTCCGATGACGTTACCCCTGCCCGATCTCCATCAATCTGTGGTGGCCTTTGGCGGTGCAGCGAGTATGGTACACCCCGCTTCGGGTTATCTGGTTGGGGCGTTGCTGCGCCGCGCTCCTGGCTTGGCCGCAGCCATTGCCACCGCACTCCAAGATGTCCAAGCCGAGCCAGCCGCGATCGCTCGTGCGGCATGGCGGCAGCTCTGGAATCCCGATCGCCTGCGCAATTACTATCTCTATCGGTTTGGTTTGGAGAAGTTAATGCGCTTCGATGAGGTGATGTTAAAACAGCATTTGGATACATTCTTCAGTCTGCCCCAAAGTCAATGGTCGGGATTTTTGGCCGACAGTCTATCGACACCAGAATTGATTGCCGCGATGGTGCGCTTATTTGCCATCGCACCCAATTCCCTGCGCTGGGGTTTGATGCAATTTCCCGGTTGGGAAAGCAATCTCTTCTGGCAATTTATCAGCCTCCAAGCAGCAAAATCGCCACTAGCTGTTACTTCCACGACAATTAGTCCCAATTTACCGCTCGTTGGTAAATAGCGTATAAATCTAAATCCCTAGATCCAGCAATACCTTTACAGATTTAACTCTGACTCCGATTCGAGATTTTCGATCGCTTGAATGCCCCGCGTATCGCCCAGTTTCAGTAGAGCCGCTTTGGCATCATCTCTGACCCCCAGATCGCAATCTTCTTCTAAAACTTGGATCAGCGCATCGACAGCAGTGGCATAAACCACATTCGATGGCAATTCTCGACACAATCGCCCCAACGACCACGCACAGTTGCTGCGGACTGCGGCTAAGGGGTCATTAATCAACGCTTCAATAATCGGCGGAATGGTGGCAATTACAGCTTCATAACTGAGATCGGCAGCTTGTCCCAAGGCACTAGCTGCCCAGAGTCGCACTGCCGAAATATCCACCTTGAGCGATCGCAACAATGGCTTGAGCGCGCGAATATCTTTACAGTTGCCTAGTGCCCAGACAATCCCTTTACGGACGTAGCCATTCCAATCGCGATCAAGTTGATAAATCAAGGGTTCGACAGCGTCGGGGCTGGGATTTCGTCCGAGTGCATAGGTAGTCGCTACTCTCACCAGTGGGCAGGGGTCGGTGAGGAGGTGGATTAAGGCCGGAATCGCTCTGGCATCTTGAATTTCACAAAAAGCTCTAGCCGCTAGCATCCGTTGGGCGGGAACTGAATGCGTCAGCAACGGCAGCATGGCATCTGGATCGGGTCGGAGCGGTTCTGGATTGGCATCCAACACAGCCAAAGTATCCAGATTGTCCACCGGACTCTCTAGATCGGTATCATCCTCCAGGAAGTTGAGATCTCGTTCGTAAACCATAATAAATACTCTAGCCTATGCCCATGCCCAAAATCCAGCCTCAAGCTCTAAATCTACTCGCCACGATCTCGTCGCCTTGGCAATAGTTAAAGATCGATCTCAAATCGACTGTTATGGGCATTATATCAAAGTGGGTGGCCAGGATTTGAATCTCAGCCCTGGCTCGGCCTAAGTCATCAGACTCCAGTTTCGCCCAGCGTCATCGATCTCCATCCTGTTGCCATGAATCCCAATCTCGGAATGCTAATTTTTGGCCTATTTTCACTATTGTTTGCAAATATCGTGTTCCAAGCTTGGAACAATCAACAGCAGTCAAAACGCTGGCCGAAGACGCAAGGGAAAGTAATTGAGAGTAGTGTGGATCTGAACATCCGCAAAACCTACAGTTTGAATGTTCGATATACTTACTCGGTCAACGGCGATCGTTACATCAGCAATCGGTTTGACTTTTACGGACACGGTTATGCCTCCGAGCGAAATGCCATGGCACAACAGCTACCCTACTTAGTTGGCAGCACGATCACTGTCTACTACGACCCAAGAAAACCTTGGAATGCTGTCCTCAATCGATATGTACCAATAGGTTGGTATTTTATGTTGCTATTGATGTCAGCGGGAATGCTGGCACCAGTTGTCACTGAGCTACGCAATTCATTAATAACCACTGCCATCAAATAACGATCGATAATTATGGAGATTAGCAACCAGACGGCTGGCTTGATTGTTTTATTCTTGGCATTATGTTCGGGAGCATATTTACTATCGATATCGATCGGTCAACAAGAGTCGAAGCAATGGCTCTCAACGAGGGGCGAAATGCTCGAAAGTATTGTCGAAAGTGGATCTGATGGTGGCTATGTCTTGTCTGTCCGCTATGCTTATACAGTGCAAGGACATCGATATGTTAGCGATCGATACTCTTTTTGTACGTATCAGCCTACTTCCGAACGTGCTGTCAGAAGAGATCTCCTCCTTTATCCAGCCGGAGGTGTCGTTACCGTTTACTATAATCCTCGCAAACCAGCAGATGCCGTGCTTGATCGACATATTCCAATTTGGTTAACGATATTTTGGATGTTCTTTACTGGATTTTTGAATTTTGTTGGAGTGGGTTTCTTACTGAAAAATGCAGCATAGGTATTGAGACAGGAATTATCAACCTATGCTGAAAGTTGCTAAAAATTAATTTGGATCGAGCTTCGACTTGAGTTTGAGCTGGAGATCCGTGCCTTTTTTCAGGATGACTTCGCCACCAGGACTCGATAGGACAAATGCAGTTGCAGCAGCGGCACCAGCTAATTTACCATGCTTGAATTTAGTTTTATCACCGACAAAGTTACCGGCGATCGTTCCACCCAAAATAATTCCAGCATTTTTGAGAAATTGACCTTTAGTTTTGGTCTCGACTTGAGTATTGACTAAAGTAGCCTCGATCGGCAAAAGGTCACCGTTTTTGAGTTTGACACTATCAAAGGTCAAGTTCATCTGGGCTTTCTTGCCTTTAGCTGCTTTAGTAACATTTTCCAAATGTCCTTCGATCGTGGCATCTTTCAGGGCTGGATATTTACTCACAGAACCATTTTTGATTTTGATGGTAAATTTCTCATTGTTCCGATTTTTACCACTCGAAAGTTCTTGTTGGAGATCGGTTTCGAGCGTTACTCCAGCGGGAGCTATTGCTAGCACACTAGCCGGCTTATTCGCAGTGGTTATGGCTCCGGTTGTTGCTGGTTTAATCTTAGCAGGAGCAGATTTAACAGTATCTACAGGTCGATCGGCAACTTTGCTACTGCAACTAGCTAAACTACCTAGCGATAGTGTTAATAGCACTAATGAAACGGATTGTTTGAACATGATTTTAGACTCCATACCTCATACCACATCAAAATTGAATGTGATATTGACAGTCTAGCATTTGACACTAGATTCAACTATTCGCTAAATGTATGGAAATCTCTACTTCTTACTCCCGATCGTTTCTACCTATCTATACATCAATCTAAATATTTTAATAATTAATAGAAACAATCTAATCTCAAGTTTGGCGATTTACTTACTTGCTAAAAAAGTCGTTAAAGAGTACTCACAATTTACTTTGCCAATGATTTCTTGACCCAGCCATGCGGTATTGTGTCCGAGCGAATTGAGCCGATCGCTCGTCACCGCCCAAGTTTGTTGCGGATCGAACAGGATCGATCGAGTGGGAGCCGCTTGATGCAGACACTGAGCGGGATTGGTACTCAGTGCTGCCCATAATTTGATCGCCGATAGCTGACCCGAAACGACTAAATGTTGCCACAACAACGGCAACGCCAACTCCAAACCGATTGCCCCTGGTGGGGCTTCGCCAAAAGCGACAGTTTTTTCTTCATAGGTATAGGCATGATGGTCGATCGCGATCGCATCCAATACCCCTGTTTTGATGCCTTCAATCAGGGCAAGCTGGTCGTCTGCGGTGCCTAAAGGCGGGTCGAGCTTGAAATTGGGGTCATAATTTTTGAGGCTGCTAGTATTGGCAATGAGATGCAACCAGGTGGTACTTGCCGTAATCGGCACCCCCCGTTGTTTGGCAGCGGCAATTAGTTCGACACCGCGACGGGTAGACATCCGCATCAGATGGACAGGGGTACCAATGTCGGCGATGATTTCGATCGTCGCCGCCAGTGCCGCAGTCTCGCTACTCACCGGATCGACGGGCAATCCATACTCGATCGCGGCAATTCCCTTACGAGCAATCCCATCGCCGCGTAATTGGCGATCGCAAGCATACAACGCAATCGGCAGTTTAAATGGTTGGAGATATTCCAGTAAGCGACGGGTGAGCGCAAGATTGGAGATCGCATGTCCATCTGCCCAGCCAGTAATTTGCGCCGTCGCCAGCTCTGCCAATTCGGTCATCGCTTTGCCAGCCGCGCCTTCTGTCAGTGCCCCCCAGTAGCCGAGCTGAGGGCAATTGGGGATGTGGGCTACAATTTGTCGATACTCACGATCGAGACTGATAATACTACTGGCTCGATCGAGTGCTGGCAAAGTATCGGGTAAAATATTGACCGAAACAAATCCCCCAGCTTGAGCGGCTAGCAGTAAAGACTCGATCGTTTCTCGTTCTTCATGCCCTGGCGTGCCACTATGACTGTATAAATCTACTAATCCTGGGGCGAGAATCAGGTCTTGAGCTGGGATAATGGTTAAATCCGTTGGCAGTTGAGTTGTAGGTGAAACTTCCTCGATTACGCCATCGATAACTAATACGTCGGTGACTCGGTCTGTTCGGTCTATAGGCGCGATTGGGTCTAATACTCTAACCTGTTGAAATAATTGGTTCATCATTCAAAAGATCTCTGAAGAACTATGATGACCCGATCGACAACTTCATCGATTTTTGATTGGTTGAGTAGAGCAATTTGGCGAATAATGTTATCTCGATTGATAGTAGCAATCACATTCGGTCTGATATAACAAGGACTGATATTGAGTCTACCACTCTGAAAGTCTAGATCTGTTATCTCAATCTCATCAGTTCGACCGGATTTACTAGTAATCGGACAAAAGATAAAGTTATGGCGATCTGATGGTGCAAGCAGAAATGCTGGCCTTCGCTTAATTGCCGAAGCATCAGAAACAGGAAATAGCACAGATACTACCGATCCTTGTTGAAGATTCTCTAGAGATCTTGCCAAGCTTTGTCTTCCTCCTCATCCAGCCATACTTCTGCTAGCGATGATTCGCTCAGATTTTGCCAGTCTCGAACTAATTGAGAGGAATTTTCTAGGTTAGTAGCTTCTAGATAAATTGAATTGACTCGATCGGCAGACAATCCTGTCAGTGTGGCAACTTGAACGGGATCGATCTTAGCTTGCAGCATATTGAGCGCAACTTGGGTTAAACCATTTTGCCATCCTTGCTCCCACACTTCTCGTAGAATAGCGGATTGGGCGATCGATCTGTCCATGACATTTTTTGCCGTAAATTGATTAGATCGTGTTCAGCCTATCAATTTTAATCGAGATCGTCGATCGAAGACAAGTTGGTTTCCCATTCGGGTGCTTACTCCAATACTTCCTCGATCTTGTCTCCACTGTGATGAAAATGATGAACCTAATTATTTAATTTTCAAGACATTATCGATCGAGATCGACAACATCATCATTTTTCATCCTTAAAACCCACCAACAACCTGTAGATACTGTCTTGAGAGTCAAGAGGGAAGAGAAAGAAAATTGGGGTCAAAAGGGAGCTGAGATTTCAGAACCCCAAAGACCTGGCGGAGAAGTTTGTGCATAGCAGCACCAATCATCGACATTTTCGACTTACCATTATCCAAAAGACGGTCACAAAAAACCTGAATAAACGGGTTATAGCGACGGGCAACAATGGCAGGCATATACAGAGCCTGGCATTGCTGAATTGCGGTATGATATGGAGATCGAGCGAAAAATTTAGAAAATAATGAAAGTCGAACTAGAGTCAATAAAGTGTCCAGAATGTAAATCAACTCATGTCAATAAAAATGGGCGTAAAAGAGGCAAACAGAATTATATCTGTGTTGATTGTGGCAGGCAATTCATAGACTGTCATAAAGTACAACAGGGCTATTCAGGAGAGGTTAAACGTGAATGTCTGAAAATGTATGTAAATGGGATGAGATTTAGAGCAATCGAGCGAATAAAAGGGGCACATCATACCAGTATTATTAATTGGGTTAAACAAGTAGGTAAATTGCTTCCGAATGCTTATGCACCAGAGACAATTCCATTAGTGGGAGAACTCGATGAGTTAGAAACATTTGTTGGGTCAAAAAAAACAAAATCTGGCTCTGGACGGCAGTTACCCACTTCCAAGTAGGGATTTTAGGGTGGGTGTTAGGTGACCATAGTGCAGCAACTTTTAAACCATTGTTATTCTAAGTCTAAAGATATGCTTGCACATTCAGTTAAGTTGCTAGTTCACTATCTTAAATTTTGGGATGTTCCGATCCCTTATTCAGCCAATCATTTAACTGGCAATCGAGTCCTATGAATTAGACGGTTTTCACTAGACTCGATCGCTAAATCACACCTCAATTCAGCAACGCCGACTTGACTAAAGTCAAAGCATCCGATCGAGTCAATCTTCTAAGCTCGACTTTATCCATTTTCGATCGCTTTGGATCTAACCGTCTAGCCATAACGGTTATAGCAGGTTGGACTTTTTGAATATCGCCTGTTTTATCGATCTGTGAAAAGTCGGTTCGACGAGAGCGAGTCTGGGAGCC
>NZ_JANNDR010000075.1:0-22715 GCF_031378165.1 Chamaesiphon sp. OTE_75_metabat_556 | reverse complement strand
GATTCATAGTGCATAAACTAAAGATATGGGATAAGATTTTGCACGATCGGTAGTCATTCAGTTAAATCGCTGAAAGCCTGACATAGCAATAGTTTGAAATGTACTTTGACCTTTTTGGCGCGTTGGGCTATTTTAGCCAGTTTGTACGGGTGGTTTAGATACACCCGACGTACCCATCGAATTCTATGACAAAGAAACCCTACTGCGTCATTTTTCCGAATGTCTGCTGCATGATTATGTTGCCAATACGCCGATCCCTGGCACCTTCGAGAAAAAGATTGCCAACTCCAGACTACTAACTGGCTGTCTCAATCTCCAGAATTCGGGTATACCCTGGACAGATAGCCAAGCTTTAGCTATCTATAAACAGTGGCAAACCTGGAAACAGAAACTAGTAGCAGCCCAAAATAACTCTGCCTTTCAACTCTGTTTTCAACTGCAAGAAGCATCAATTCAAACCCCAGATCGCTGGTATCTAAAATTCCTAGTCGCCGCCAAACAAGATCCCTCCATCAAACTCGAACTCGATGACTATTGGCATCTCGACAACAAAACCAAACAAAATATCTATCGCCAATTTGGCAAAGAATTTGAAAAAGACTTACTCCTGAACTTAGGCTACGCCGCGCGGATTTACCCTCAAATTTGGCAAGGATTAGAAACAGATAAACCCGTCGGCTTTTTTCTGAGCCTCACCGATGCCTTTGACTTCCTAGCCCAGAGTGCTTGGGTATTAGAAGACGCAGGTTATAAAACCATCGTCCCTGCTTGGTGGACACCCCAAGGTAGAGCTAGAGCTAAACTCCGTCTCAAAGCCTCACCGAAAAAGTCTGGCACGAGCAAGGCTGAAAAAGGCTTATTTCACCTCGATAATCTCATTGACTACCGCTACGAACTCGCCATCGGCGACGCGCAAATTACCCCCCAAGAATGGCAGAAATTAGTCGATGCGAAAGCTCCACTGATCCACTTTCGTGGGCAATGGATGGAATTAGATCTGGCTAAAATGCAGCAAATGCTCCAATTTTGGCAGTCGCATCAAGATACCCAACCAGAATTGACGCTGTTAGAATTAATCCAAAAAACTGCTGCGGCTAACGAGGAACTCGAAGTTGAAGCCGATGATAGTTTAGCCGCAATGATGGTAAATTTAGGCGATCCCAGCCAACTCGAACCGATCGAAAATCCCCCATTATTACAAGGAACCTTACGCGAATATCAAAAGCGCGGCGTAGCCTGGATTCAATATCTCGAACGCTTGGGTTTAAATGGTTGTCTGGCTGATGATATGGGTTTGGGGAAAACTATTCAAGTAATTGCCACCCTAATCGCCGAAAGAGTTAATTCAGCGGAAATTTTGCCAACCCTATTAATCGCCCCAACATCTGTATTGGGTAACTGGGGCAAAGAAATCGAGAAATTTGCACCCATCTGAGCGTAAAAATCCATCATGGTAGCGATCGAATTCAAGAATTAGCAGCCTTTAAAACTGCTACTGGCGCATGTGATGTAGTCATTACTTCCTATACGTTAGTTAGAAAAGATAGTAAATTATTACAAGCAGTGGATTGGCATCGAATTGTCATCGACGAAGCCCAAAATATCAAAAATCCTGCTGCCGAACAAACCAAAGCGATTCTCAAGCTACCAGCCGCTCGTCGCCTTGCCTTAACCGGAACCCCCGTCGAAAATCGATTATTAGATTTATGGTCGATTTTCAATTTTCTCAATCCTGGCTACTTAGGTAAAGAAGCTCAGTTTCGTAAATCATTTGAAATCCCCATTCAAAAAGATCGGAACCAAGTCCAATCGAGCGTCTTGAAAAAATTGGTACAGCCGTTTATCCTCCGTCGCCTTAAAACTGACAAAACAATTATCAAAGACTTACCAGATAAAGTAGAGCATAAACAGTATTGCAACCTCACCAAAGAACAAGCATCCCTCTACGAAATCGTCGTTAAAGATGTCATCGAACAACTAGGAACCGCCGAGGGAATCGGGCGCAAAGGATTGATTCTATCTACCCTGATGAAACTCAAACAAATTTGCAATCATCCCCGCCAATTTTTGCAAGACAATAGTGAATTTAGCGTTACCCGCTCTCACAAATTACAGCGGTTGGGTGAAATGCTCGAAGAAATTACGGCTGAAGGCGAGAGCTTATTAATTTTTACTCAGTTCACCGAAATTGGCGAAGCTCTGCAACAGTATCTCAAACAAATCGGCTACCGTACCTATTACCTGCATGGCGGTACATCTCGCCCTAAACGCGAGCAAATGATAACTGAATTTCAAGCTCCCGAAACCGAACCTGCCGCTTTTGTACTGTCATTAAAAGCAGGTGGCGTGGGGATTACCTTGACTAAAGCCAACCATGTTTTTCATTTCGAGCGGTGGTGGAATCCTGCCGTTGAAGATCAAGCAACCGATCGAGCTTTTAGAATCGGACAACAGAAAAATGTGTTCGTTCATAAGTTTGTGACTCTAGGTACATTAGAAGAACGGATCGACGAAACGATCGAAAACAAGAAAAAGATTGCTAGTTCGATCATCGGAGCCGATGAATCCTGGCTGACAGAGTTAGACAACGAAAGCTTTAAAAAATTAATTGCTTTGAACAAACAAACGGTGTTGTAAATAAGATTTAATAACTATGGCACAATTTAGTCGAACCTGGTGGGGACAGCGATTTATTCAGGCATTAGAAGAGTTTAGCGATGAGGCTAGATTGGGGCGCGGGCGTGGCTATGCCCGCAATGGCAAAGTTAAAGAACATCAAATTGCTAACGGTAAAATTACCGCTAAAGTCAGGGGTTCTGTCAATCCCTATTTCGGCGTTTACAAAGAACCAACATATAAAATCTCGATCGAGATCGAACAGATCTCAGCAGCGAATTGGTCGAAGGTAATTTCTGTTCTCGGCTCTAAAGCAAGTTTAATCTCTAAACTCCTTTTGGGTGAAGTCCCCGATAATATCGAAGCAACTTTTGCCGAACTAAATCTACATCTACTCCCCCACAATCATCAAGATTTTAAGACAGACTGCTCCTGTCCCGATTATAGTAATCCTTGCAAACATATTGCGGGAGTTTACTATCTAGTCGCCGCAGAACTCGATCGAGATCCGTTTTTATTATTTGAACTACGGGGCATCTCTCGATCGAAACTCCAACAGGAATTAGCTAAATCGCCATTAGGGAAAGCTTTAGCTTCCACTCTAGACGAGGTGGAATTACCGATCGCATCGACAGATTCTTACTATACCAAGCCTAAAAAAATCGCTCTCAATCTCCCCGCTACTCCCAAGGATTTTTGGCAGGGAGCGCAACGATTACCGCAAACTGTAGACGTGGGCGAAATTGCCACTATTCCCGCTGTTGTCGTCAAGAAGGGGGGTGATTTTCCGCTGTTTTGGACGCAGGACAACTCTTTTATCGAGGTGATGACAGAATTATACGAGCGGGTACGGAAGCAAAATAGTTGAGAGATTTTGATGTCTAACTCCAGACTGGGGGCACTCTCGATCGACTTTATAGAACCCATTCGATCGACATAAATCCCATCAGGCAATGAATTTAGTACCAGATCCCCCCTGTTTAATGAAGGCGATCTCCATCGATCGAGAATAAATACAGGCTATTAGTATCGATTTTCAAGGTCAATTGTCGATCGATTTGAGGCGTTCGGGATGAAGCAATTCGAGCAGTGAGGATAGAATTATTGAGACTATCGGTAGGTGTAGGATCGATCTGGTTAGGTTCGCTGCCATAGAGATCGGGATCGATAAAATCGAGCGCGGCAGTGGCATGGACGATCGTTTCGTGACCGAGGGCTTCGATCGTTTTGACAGTGACGGTAATTGAGTTGGTGAGATCGGCTGAGGCAACACTAAAAGCTTCGGGACGGATACCGACTAAGATTTGGCGATCGAGATTGTCCTCTAAGTTCTGATATCGATCGATTATGGCTGTTCCGATGGCGATCGCGCGATCTCCGACATCAACGCAAAAATTACCATGACGATCCTTGCGCAAGCGGCTCCGAAAAATGTTCATCGCTGGCGAACCGATGAATCCCGCCACAAAGATGTTCTGTGGTCGATCGTAGAGGTCTTGAGGTGCGCTGACTTGTTGGAGCTTACCGCCCCGCATTACTGCCACGCGATCGCCCATGGTCATCGCCTCTACTTGGTCGTGGGTGACATAGACGGTCGTGGTCTTGAGCCGTTGCTGGAGGGTGATAATCTCGGCGCGAATTTGCGATCGCATTTTGGCATCGAGATTGGAGAGCGGTTCGTCCATCAGAAACACCGCCGGATCGCGAACGATCGCGCGTCCCATCGCCACCCGCTGCCGTTGTCCCCCAGATAGTTGTTTGGGTTGGCGATCGAGCAATTCGCCCAAGCCGAGTTTGTCGGCGGCATCGCTGACGAGGGCGTTGATTTGCTTGGGGGTGAGTTTGAGCATCCGCAGCGGAAATTCGAGATTTTGGCGCACGGTCATATGCGGATAGAGGGCGTAGTTCTGAAACACCATCGCAATATTCCGCTGTTGGGGGGTGCAATCGTTGACGACGCGATCGCCGATGATAATTTTGCCAGCAGAAATATCTTCCAATCCTGCCAACATCCGCAAGGCTGTCGATTTACCACATCCGGAAGGGCCGACGAATACCAGAAATTCGCCGTCAGCAATTTCCAGACAGAGATCTTGAATCGCGCTCTGGCCATTAGCATAAACCTTGAAGACTCGATCGAATTTCACTGTAGCCATGCATGATCACTCCTAAGCGCATCGTCACGATCTACTCGATCTTAACCTTTCCCCGCTCCCCGCTGTCTTGCAAAGGATTGATTGCGCTGTATTGTCAGCCAGGATCGATTAGGTTAGTCAATCGATCGCCAAGTCAATAAAGACGTTGAGCTTGCTCGTGATTAGGTGCCATTTTACGAGAATTTCTGGAAGGCCAAGATGACATTGTGTCCGCCAAACCCAAAGGAATTGGAGAGCACAACATCAACATTCGCCGCGCGACTGACGTGGGGGACATAATCGAGATCGCAGCCTTCCGCTGGTGTCTCTAGATTGATCGTCGGCGGGATAATGCCGTGGTGGATCGCCAGAACGGAAGCTACGCCTTCGATACCGCCTGCGCCGCCGAGGAGGTGTCCGGTCATCGATTTGGTAGAACTGACGGCAATTTTGTAAGCATGGTCGCCCAGTGCCTTCTTGATCGCGGCGGTTTCGGTCGGATCGTTGATCGGGGTGCTGGTACCGTGGGCGTTGATATAGCTGACGGCTTCGGGTGCTAGTCCGGCATCTTTGAGACAGAGGGACATGGCCCGGGCGGCATCGACACCACCAGGGGTCTGTCCGGTCATGTGATAGGCATCGCAAGTCATCGCATAGCCGACGATCTCGGCATAGATTTTCGCACCGCGATTTTGGGCGTGTTCGAGTTCTTCAAGTACCAGGATGCCTGAGCCTTCGCCCATCACAAAACCATCGCGTCCGGTATCGAAGGGACGACAAGCGTGGAGGGGATCGTCATTGCGGGTGGAGACGGCTTTACAAGCGGCAAAGCCAGCGATACCCAATGGGGTGATCGCCGCTTCCGTCCCACCGCAAATCATCGCGGTCGCGTAGTCGCCTTGAATCAGTCGAAATGCTTCGCCGATCGCATTGGCACCCGCCGCACAGGCCGTAACGGTACAGCAATTGGGACCTTTGGCTCCGAGTTCGATCGCGACCAGTCCGGCGGCCATATTGGCGATCATCATCGGAATCATGAACGGACTACACCGACTCGGCCCTTTGGTGAGATAGATTTCTTGTTGTTCTTCGAGGATCTTGAGTCCACCGATCCCCGTACCGATGGTGACGCCGATCCGGTCGGCATTGGTACTATCGATCGTCAATCCCGAATCGACGATCGCTTGTTTAGTGGCACACACGGCTAGTTGTGCGAACCTGTCCATCCGTTTGGCGGCTTTTCGGTCGAGATACAGCAACGGGTCGAAATTTTTGAGTTCGCCAGCGATCTGACAGTCTTGCTTGGCGGCGTCAAAGTGGGTAATATTACCAATCCCATTCCGTCCACTCACCAAGCCTTCCCAATACTCAGCCAAGGTATTGCCAATGGGTGTAATTGCACCCAAACCAGTAATAACAACACGTTTGCGTTCGCTTAGCGTCGGCTTTGCCGAATCGATCCGCTGGGATTGGGGATGGGAATTTGCCATGGTGGATATAGAGATGTGGGGGTGCTGTGGTGCTGGGATGCTAGGGTGCTGTGCTTCATGCGGAGATCTTGCTCCGCATCACTACACTGCACGATTGTCTGCCGCGCAGCGGTACTAGCCTTGTTTGGCGTTAATATAGTCAACTACGGATTGAACGGTTTGGAGTTTTTCAGCTTCTTCGTCGGGAATTTCCACATCGAATTCTTCTTCTAGTGCCATGACGAGTTCGACTACATCCAATGAGTCAGCTCCCAGATCGTCAGTAAAATTCGCTTCGGGAGTGATTTTGCTGGCATCTACTTCCAATTTATCTGCAATTACGGCCTGCACTTTCGCCAATACATCTGCGCTCATAGTTGTTCTGTGTTTAGTTTAATAACGATAATCCAGCTCTTACACCCGCTTGCCAATGGCCGACCAAAGGTCATCGAGGGTAGGTCAATAGCACTCTACATCTTAATATGAAAATGCACGATAGCCGCAAAAATCGGCGATCCACGCTGGGGATAGCGGTAACAGATCTCACTGGTGGCGATCGCTTTGGCGACTAATAGCATCGAACGATCCCTCGACTAGTAGCGATTGGACTCTGACTACTGACAGACTTCATTGCATCTGATTTCTTGACAGATCGACCTCAGATGCAATGATTAATTTAATAGGATCGACTACGGATCTTCCATAAATTTCTTACTCTTATGAATATTTATTCCCGACTGATTTTCCCCACATTAATCGATCTAGTAATGTCTGGTAAAGATTTCACAAACTATCGGCGGGTTGTCCTTGCCGATGCAGCCGGATCTGTTTTGGAAATTGGCTTTGGTACTGGTTTGAATCTGGCTTATTATCTACCCAGTCGAGTCGATAAAATTACTACGGTCGATGTCAATCCAGGTATGAACAAACTTGCTCGAAAACGGATTGCCACTAGTTCGATTGATGTGGATTTTCAGGTGATAACCGGCGAAAAATTGCCAATGACAGACAGTACATTCGATACGGTAGTTAGTACTTGGACGCTATGTAGCATCAAACAGGTAGAAACCGCGATCGCCGAAATTCACCGCGTGCTGAAACCAGGTGGTAAATTCCTATTTATCGAACATGGATTGAGCAATGAGCCAAATATCCAAACTTGGCAACACCGAATTACTCCCATTCAGAAAGTAATCGGTGATGGCTGTCATCTCGATCGACCGATTCGCCAATTAATTTCCACACAGTTTAGTAATTTAGCCGTTCGAGAATTTTATACCCCTAACACACCGAAAATTGGGGGGTATTTTTATCAGGGCATCGCGATTAAGTGAGTGCTAAACAGTTTGAATGTAAAAGTTAGTTGCAGTATTATAGTCGCAAGAATGAGAATCATTCTATCTCTGAACATACTTTCAGGTATTGTGATTTTCGTCTACAATTTGAGATACTAGTCCGCCACTCGCCACCACAGATATGACTCAAGTACCTGCGCTCAAAACCCAACGGATGCAAGTTGGTGGCATGGACTGCACGAGCTGTGCGATGAAGATTGAAGGTGCTGTAGAACAGCTAGCTGGGGTGGCTGAGATCTCTGTGGTGGTATCAACTGGGAGATTGATCGTCACCTATGATCCCGCACGGGTGAGTGAAGCAGATATCAAACAACGAGTGACAGCGTTGGGGTATAGCATTGTGGGCGATAAGTCGCCAGCGAAACGCAGTAGGCACGACCATAGCAGTCACGATCACCACAGCGGTCATCAGGATGGCGACGATCGCCACAGTAGTCATGCTCACAGTAGCCACGACCATAGCAGCCATGACGATGGTGACGAAGATGACCACGTACACGATCGTAGTGGGGGAGCGCTGAATTTACGGCGGGAAGGTTTATTAGTTGGAGTCGTAATTGCGCTGTTTGTGGTCGGCTCTGTATTTGAAAAACAATTAACCGCTACACCTTATTCGATCGGGGCATATTTAGTATTTATTCCAGCTTATTTATTGAGTGGTTGGACTGTATTGACAAGTGCCGGACGCAATATTTTGCGCGGGCAAGTATTTGATGAAAACTTTCTGATGACGATCGCCACTGTCGGGGCGATCGCGATTAAACAGCTACCCGAAGCTGTGGGCGTGATGCTATTTTTTAAAGTCGGTGAATTGTTTCAAGAATTAGCCGTCAGTCGATCGCGGCGATCGATTTCGACACTCCTAGAAATTCGCCCCGATGCTGCTAATCTCAAAACAGCAAATGGGATTGAGGTTGTTTCACCAGCACGAGTGAAAGTCGGCGATACGATTATCGTCAAACCAGGGGAAAAGGTACCTTTAGATGGTGAGATCGTTGATGGTAACTCACAGGTCGATACATCGGCATTAACTGGCGAATCAGTGCCCCGCACGGTGAATGTAGGCGATCCAGTGTTGGCCGGAACGATAAATCAAACTGGTGTTTTAACTGTCACTGTTACTAAATTATTTGGGGAATCCTCGATCGCCCGAATTCTCGATCTGGTCGAAAATGCCAGTAGCAAGAAAGCTGAAACCGAAAAATTCATTACTAAATTCGCTCGTCGTTATACCCCGATCGTGGTAATTTCATCGCTGTTAGTAGCATTGATTCCGCCGTTGGTAATCCCAGGTGCGACTCACGCAGAATGGGTGTATCGATCGTTGGTGCTATTAGTAATCTCCTGTCCTTGTGGATTGGTAATTAGTATTCCCCTCGGCTATTTTGGGGGCATTGGTGGAGCAGCTAAACGCGGAATATTAGTGAAGGGATCGACTTTCTTAGATACTTTAGCTGGTGTAAAAGCGATCGTTTTTGATAAGACAGGGACTCTGACTAAGGGCGTATTTAAAGTTACCGAAATTGTCCCTTCCAATGGATTTAAGCAAGACGATTTGTTACGCATTGCAGCGGAGGCAGAAGCAAATTCTAACCACCCGATCGCTAAATCAATTCGCGTAGCTTACGATCGACCGATCGATGAATCTACCATCTCAAATTATACCGAAATTGCCGCCCACGGGATTCAGGCAACGATCGAAGGCAAGCTCGTTTTGGCAGGTAACGATCGATTGATGCACCGCGAAAATATCGCTCACGATACTTGTAATGTCGAGGGAACGGTGGTGCATTTAGCAGTAGATCGAGTTTATGCTGGATATATTATTATTGCCGATGAAATCAAGGAAGATGCCATCCAAGCAATTCGCGATCTCAAAGCCGCAGGTATCGAGCGAATTATGATGCTCACGGGGGATTCGCAAGCTGTGGCACAACGGATCGCGAAGACTTTAGGAGTGGATACTTTTGCGGCAGAGCTATTACCTGAAGATAAAGTAGCAGCAATTGAAAAACTGCTAGGAGAGTTTCACAAAAAGGGGAAAGTTGCTTTTGTTGGCGATGGTATTAATGACGCGCCTGTAATTGCTAGAGCCGATGTGGGGATTGCGATGGGTGGCTTTGGTTCGGATGCGGCGATTGAAACTGCTGATGTCGTACTGATGACAGATCACCCTTCAAAAGTCGCAGCGGCGATTCAGATGGGCAAAAAGACTCATGCGATCGTCTTACAAAATATTATCTTTGCACTGACGGTTAAAGCTATTTTCATCGGATTAGGTTTAATGGGATTAGCAACAATGTGGGAAGCTGTTTTTGCCGATGTTGGTGTGGCATTAGTCGCAATTTTCAATGCTACTAGAGTCTTGAAGTGAGTGAAAAATATTGAGCAAGCCAAAACTTGACAACATTTAACCTCAAATCTCTACTGTGGATAGTTTTCGGGTTGCGAATTGCCTTATTTTCGATCGCATTAGGTACGGCGATATCGAGTCATAGTCTATTGCCTAAATCTTTAGCAACACCTCGATCTGGATATACGATCTCGATCGATAGCTAAAATGCTCGAATCGATTGCAAACTTGAGACTCGATCGTAGTCTAATATTATTAGAGGGGTAAATTCACATCGATCGGCTATCGAATCCAAGTATATGAACTTAGATCGCCAACACCATTGGGATACCGTCTACTCTACTAATACGATTTGTGGCACGATCGCGCTGTATTTCACTTCTTAACAGCACCCGAAGATCGCCTAAAATATGCACGACTTGTTGAAGGATCGCTAAAATCTGGGGGGATTTTGGTGATGTCAACTTTTGCCCCCGATGGCCCCGAAAAATGTAGTAATCTTAATGTCAATCGATATAATTGTGACGATCTTTTAGCTATTTTCGGGAAAAGCTTTAAGTTGATTCATAGCGATCGAGAGGTTCATCAAACACCATTCCAGACACAACAATCATTTAGCTATTGCGTGTTTGAAAAGTTGAACTTAAATTCTATTTGAAGATTACCTTATTAAAATCACTGATATTAATTAATCTTCTTGCTACTAATCAACTCGATTGTAAAAATACTGCCTTTTCCTATTTGACTAGATACAGTTAATTTTCCCCGATGAAGATTGACGATCGATTTGACGATCGCGAGTCCCAATTCCGTACTCCGCTGAGGCGACGAAGATTTAGATTCGGCTCGATCAAAGCGATCGAATATTTTTTCTCGATCGGTAGTAGAAATACCGATGCCAGTATCTTTAACTTGAAATGAGATCTGGTTGAGAGTAGCACCATAATCATCTTTGCTTAAAGGTTATCTGTGCTATGAAAATTCCCCCTAGCACCTACTTTCGGAATGGCGATCGCTTTCATGACTTCGGCGAAGTCCGACTCGCTCTCTAAGGGGATTAATTGTTGTAAATATGGTTGATAGCGAAATAGCTCATAATTGCGATCGAGTAAGTATTGGGCGGCGGCTAAATCGACACCTTTACTGGTGTAACTGTTATAAATAATTGTTGGAGCAAATTTAGCCAAGGTTTGTTCGCCACCAATCAAAATTGCGAGTTCATTGCCTTCTGTGGAAATTTTAATTACTGCCAGTCGATCGATACCCAAGCTCTCGACAAATGTATCGAGCGTCGTGCAATCAACCTCTTCGATTTCGGTTGCTGGTGCTAGTACTTCATCGACTGCGGCTAGATAGTTGAATTCACTGCTAGGTTGTAAAATAAGTCTAGCTCTACCATCGCGATCGCCGATCGCTTGTCTAAAAATTTCGACATTTTCGAGCTGGTTATGGCGGCAAGTTTCATGCAGACAATCGACGGCGGTACTAAACGGCTCGATCGCATAAACCTGACCATTGACGCCGATTCTGCGGGCAGCACTAAAAGTATAAATACCGACACTCGCACCGATATCGATCGCATTCATCCCCGGTTGCAAATACTGTCGCCAAAATTCTAATTCCCGCTCGAACCAATCACCTTCAGCTAGCAAGCAACGGGTCGTCGGACTTTGCAAACTCGCTGCTACTGCTAGCGAAATTTCGCGATCGCCGAGTGCTGTTTTGCCACTATCAAAGGGTAGATAAGTCCACTCACTATCGATCTCCAGTTCCGTCCATTGCCACGGTAACTCGTTCGAGAGTTGACTCGCATAATCTACTCCGACTTGATGCCAATGCTGGGCAGTTTCTGGCTGTTCTAAATCCAAATAAGCTAGATATAATGCTTGCAAAATTGTCGGACGATCTAGCGCGATCTCGGCAGCTCGATGGAGATAAACTAAGCCTTCTAATTCTTGATTGCCGATGCTATAAATACCCAGACGCATATTCGGAAAAATTAGCTCGGGCATCAATTGATTCATCAGATGTAATAGCCGCAGCCCAGTATGATTGTCCAAACTAATTTGGGTACGACACAATACCTCGGAAAGCATCAACATCGCTTGGGTGTAGCCATTATCTACATTCAAAATGCGCTGGAGTTGTTCGCTGCGCCCATTAGTGATGCAGTGGGTGCGCGCCAATGGCGGAATATACACAATCCCTGGCTCGATCTGGGCTTCGGTATAAGTAGGTTGCAAGTTATTGATAAAGGCACTGAAGGCAATCTGCGCTGCCTCTGTGTAATTTCCCAACATACAATTGAGTAAGGCTAAATGCGCCGCACACAGCGGATGTTGGTTTAATTCTGCACCAGCTTGGACGGCATCAAAAGCAATTTCGGCGTACAAGCCATGGGCAAGGGAGTTATCGCAGCTTTCGGCTGATACTAGGGCGGTGACAGCGAGATTGTTCCAATCTAAGGCGGTTTGGGGTTGCTCCCACTGACACTCATCCAAAATTTGGTTGAGTGTTTGCGATGCTGGTGCCGCGATCTCTACCTGATTTTGCTTGATGTAGTCTAGATAAGCTAGTTTGGGGTCGAAATCTATCATGGGGTAGGTTTTAGGCTTTAGGATAGAAATTACCGTTGATTAGAGTGTTGGGGATTTTAGTCGATCGATTTGTTGACAACATTCGGCTACTGAAGCGCGATCTTTCATAGCAATTACTAATGCTTGATATGCGTCCCAGTGGGTTTGAATCAGGGTTTTGGCTTGCAATGTAGCTGCATTTTCTTGGCGAACTAGTTCCTGTTGCTGTTTGCCAGCTACGAACAAGATACCTCGCAATTTTTGGCGATCTTCACCACCACCTTCGGCGCGATCGTACATCAATCTTTCGGCAGCAATTCCCGCCATCCATACCGTACAATATTGCGCTAGCAATCGACTGGAAATAGCTGCCTGCGGTGGTGCAAACATGACGCCACCTTGAGCAGATCGACCTTGCCGCCAGGATTCCCAGGCACTGAGTGTATACCCCGTAATCGGAATATCGAGTAAGTAAGCAACCAAAAAGTGTCCGGCTTCATGATGCACGATCCGTTGCCGATAGGCATCTTTAGTCCCGGCAATTGCATCGACAACGAGGGTGGCGATCGTACTTTTGAGGAAAAAATTATCGATCGTGGTTCCAGCAATAATTGCTGCGACGATCGCGATCGGCAGCGTTGAAGACACATTAATCAGGGGTGTGACTAAACTAGAAATAGTCATCCCAAAAATGCATATTGCAACTAAATTTAGCGAAATTTGTTTGGTTGGATTATCTGAATTCATTCACAAATATTAGAAGTTCGCTTGCCATACTGGTAAATACCCCAACTATCGAATCTCGATCTCGACCCAAATCACTCCCAACTCAATATTTAGGCCATTTCTGAGCGGGTAAATGGCCACTAGCGCGAAGATAACGATCGATATCGATCCCAAGGACGGAATTGACCGTACCCGTGCGTAAATCCATCGTGGCGCGACCGTTGATACCCACTAAATTGCCCCGCCAGTCAAGTACCGGTCCACCACTCATCCCTGGTAAAGCATTCACTGTATATACTAGACCATAACCATCAACAGGGCGAACGATGCGCCCCGATAGATTACCGACCAAATATTGGTATGTACGTGTTGCTAGCTGAGGGCTGGGGTCAGCCCACCCCGAAACATAGACGCGATCACCCTCGCGGAGGCGATCGGAATTACCAATACTGGCAGATCGATAACGATACTGACTCTGAAATTCTAAAATAGCTAAATCTAAATTACCAACTCTCGCGATCTTGGCTCTGGGCACTAGATGTTTGCGGCCATCGCTAGTAGCAATCGTCAACACGCTGTTGGCTCCCGATTCTTGAGAATTAACAACATGCCAGTTGCTCAGGACAAAATATCGATGTTTAAAGGGTGCGGCTGTACCGACACCTTGAGAGTCGATGATCGCGCCAGATCCAGTATTAGCACCATCAATCCTGACTGAAATCGTTTTGGCAATCTCGCTGACATTGGGGATCGAGATCTGCCAGAGCAGATAGGCGACAACTGCTGTCACCGCCACCATCGGGATGATATTTACTACCCGCGCAGTCAGATTAGAGGGACGCGATTTCATCGATACGGGGGATGTAGATTTCCCGGTTGGCAACTGGCAGATCGGCTCTTGTGCCGGCAAGATCGGTAGATTTTTGGTCTATTCCGACCCGATCTACTTATTGAGCCAAGAGCAGATCGATATTAACATAAGCATCTCGATTGCGATATTGCACTAATTGTTTGCCACTGAGTTGGATGATCCGCCCCGAAGCTCTAGCGCGTAAATCCAACATCTGCTGCAGGATTTGTGCCGAGTCAGTCCCTTTGGGTAGCGTGACTAGGACGCTGGACTTGGGACAAGTATTGCCACTGACTCCCGCATCGACACACAGCACGGGATAGGTATTGACATTCCCCGTCCGAATATATTTCAATTTACCATCCCGATCGAAGCGATCGAGGCGATTTGACACTTCACCACAGCGTTGGCTGATATTGTTGTACTTGCCTGTAAACGATCTCACCCAATGGATCATTGGCAGACTACCCCTAAAAGTTTTCACAACCGTAGTTGGTGCTCCACCGATCGATTCGCAGCTAAACTTTCGACTGGGTTGGGCTTGACTGGGCTGCCACCATTGAGCGGCAATTGCGAGGCTCGTACTCAGCAAGAAAACACCTGGGAATTTACGGATTGAGGTCAGTATTTTTAGCATAGGATGTGAAGACAATCGTCGATCCAGCCACTTGAGCAGTATTGCTTATAGCGATTAAATCGCAGTTAATTTATCACCTATTATAGACACAGTCCCCAGCTATTCTCCGCAACTCTCTACAGCATATATACTGAATTTTCCGTACAAAGATCGGCTAGATGTATTACTTAAATTGAGAGATCGATCGCAGTATTATTAGCGCGTCTGTGCTCGGTCTGTTAAAGAGTGCGATTTGTGACAGCAATTGGCAATTTACTCGTCAAAAGATCGGCCAAATATCGGAGGCGGAGTCAAAAATCGGGTTTCTCGATCGACTACGTAATTAGGCTCAAGTTAACTAGCAGTTTCGATCGATCTGCGGTACAAATTAAGATAATTATCTAATCCTAGTTTTTCCCTAGTTAGTGAGCGTAGTCGTTGGCACAGTCTTGGTTGTGGTGTCTGACTATCCCCACCCGCTGAGATTGACTCGCACCACCCACATCACTTAACTAAACACCACTGTATGTTAGGCTCAATCCTTCACTCTCATTACAAAATAGTTAAGATTCTGGGGATCGGTAAGTCGGGCATGACTTATTTAGCCAAAGACTTGGATCAGATCGACTCACCATTTTTTGCGATCAAACAAATTCAACATATTCATGGCAACGGGATGATGCCCCAGTTAGCTGAAAAACTATTTGAAATTCAAAGCGCGATCTCCTATCAACTCGGACAACATGCCCAGATCCCCTCGCTAATCACCACATTTGAAGAAGATGGCGAAAGATATTTGGTGCGCGAGTATATCGACGGTGAATTTCTCAGTCAAGAACTCATCCCCGGTGCAACTTGGACTCAGACCCAAGTGTTTGATTTCCTGTTCGATTTAAGTGAGATTTTATGCTTCGTGCATAGTTTTAAATATATCCATCAAGATCTCAATCCGCACAATATCATTCGCCGTAATGATGGTAGATTTTGCTTAATTGGCTTTAGTTCGGTCAAGGATTTGGGCAGTGCCTGGCCGAATTTAGTAGATGAAGATGGTAGACATATTAACGATCCTAGCTATACTCCTTACGAACAAGAACAAGGAATTTCCAAATTAAATAGTGATATTTATGCCGTCGGGGCGATCGCCATTCAATCACTCACTGGTAGATTTCCCATTGCCAAAGATCCTTATACTTATGAATTAAAGTGGCGAGATGAAGTAAATATTCACGAGAAGATGGTCGATATTATCCACAAAATGGTACGTCCCGACTATCGCAATCGCTATCAATCGGCAGTGGAAGTATTACAAGCCCTCAAAGCTTTTGCCTTGACTCAGATTCCCGCCCAGAAATCCCGTCGCTTTCAACCGCAGCTAATTTTTGGGACGGCGATTTGTGGATTAATCCTCGGATTTAGTGCGATTAAATTGTTCTCAGCATCCGCAAATAAGCCCCAGCTAGTACCATCACCCATTGTCAGTACTAGTCCAGCTACTAAACGCAACGAGGTAGGTTGGCACAGATATGCAGATAAAACAGCCAACCTCCAAGTCAAATATGCGAGCACTTGGCAGCGAGAGGAGATTCAAAATATCGTCACTGGCGAAAATGTCATCTTTACTGCTCCGGCATCGAATTCGGCGGGTAAGTATCGAGCCAATATTTCAATTCGGGTCGAAAATCTCACCGATCCGCGTACTACTTTAGCTAGGTATACTCAATCGACAATCGCTGAAATCGATCAATACTATCAAGATGCCAAAATAGTCGAATCTAGTTCGACCAAGTTAGCCAAGCGGCCAGCTAATTTAGTTGTATATACTGGTAAAGATGAAAATTCAACGCTCGTCAAAAATCTTGAAGTATGGACGATCGATCGTGGCAAAGCCTATATTCTGACCTACAAAGCCGAACCCGATCGATATTATGAATATCTCGGCACCGTGATGACGACGATCGAATCATTCACACTAAATAAGTAAACGTTTAGTCGAGCGAGCGATCTATAATTACCTGAATTTAGCCTTTAAAAGTTTGACCATTAAAAGTAGTTTGACTGGTAAGAATTTTGCTTTGCTTTAGCCGCCATCCTTGTGGCGTTTTTAGCCAGGAATCGCGGGATGTTTGATTGATGACTAGTTTGTTAAAACCCGCGATCGTCCCTTCAGTTTTTTGATCGATCGCGACATCGATGCCACCAGCACTGACATCAATGTTTTTAATAGTTGCTTTATTTGAGGTTAGTTTAATATTAAATCTTTTGAATAAATTATCATAGTGCTCGCGGAACTCTGCTAAGTTCTGCTTCTTTCCTTCAGAATCGATGCTCACATAATCTGGCGTAAATAGTGCGGTTGCCCCTTGAATATCTTTGCGGACAAAGGCGGCATTAATTTGATTGTAGTTAGTTTGGATTGCTGGTTTAACCGACGCATTAATTTGAGCGAATACTGGTTGAATTGCCGCGATCGCTACAGAAATTAAGGCACCAGAAATAATCGAATTTCGATGAGTAGAGAAGATCATTTAGTAGATTGGTGGAGAGGACTGACGCGACTGACGTTGCCGCTAGCGGAAAGGTTCCGTAATTTAATTAATAGTCGATCGATTTTGGGTGTCGAGTTAGCGAGATCGCCGCTAGCCTCGTCGAATTATTTAAGCTCTAGTCTTGAGTAAATTTACCAATTCACAAAATCCCGCCACTTCGGGTAACTTGGTGAGATATTGGGGCTGATGGGCTAATTGAGTAGCATAATGTTGAATATTCGCCACGCCAACCGATCGATCGAATAATGATCGATCGAACATACTCGCATCATTAGGACTATCGCCGACGGTAACGATCTGTTGCGGCGCAATGTGAGGGAAGTATCGTTCGAGTACGTGTAAAATTGCTATCCCTTTATCTTGGTGTAGCGGTTTAATGTGGCACTGAACAGTACTGAACGTAAAACTATAGCCCCATTGTTGACATTGAATAGCAATTTCATCCAATTCTAAATCAGTTAAACCAGCCACATCAAATGTCCAGTCAGTAATCCGAAATTGATTATCACTCGATTCCGCGATCTGCGGATAGCGAGATTGCAATTCCCAAAACCGATTTGCCAACTCCGCGCGATGCTCCTCAATCCTGTCAATCCGCGTAATGAAGTCGAAACCGCTACCATTTCGATCGAAATAGACGCCCCCATTCTCCGCAATCGCCCCCGCAACTGGAAGATAGTTATTGACAGCACTCACCCATCCCGCCGATCTCCCCGTCACTAATAATAACTCGATCCCTTTGGCACGAATCAGATCGATCGCTTGTAACAATTCGGTGGTAAATTTCCCCTCCCGCGTCAGGGTGCCATCGATATCCGTCGCAATCAGCCGAATATCTGTCAGTCGATCGGGCGTTAACGGTAGACTGTGCAACACGATGGTAGATGGTAGGGGGAAGGTGAAATCCTGGGGTACGTTCGCAGATGCAATTACCTGCGGATACAGCCCATATTATGGCACAAAGGCGGCTTCAGATTGACTTAAAATAGTGAGCAATGCGTAGCTACTTCCACCGACAGTTTAAAGTGGTGACATGTTGATTGTCGATCGCAATCCTAGTCCTAGACAGTAGCTAGTTTTAGTTGGATTTTTGGATGTCATCATTCATCGGTCATAGCTTGGCAGGTTTAACGGTATATCTGACAACGACAGAGCTACAGATAAATCGTCAAGTTCGAGCTTCAAGCAAGTATAACTTACCCTGGCTGATGTGGCTGGTTGCGATCGCCTTGATGCCTGATATTGACTATCTAATTCCATCGCTAATCTTACAGTATAACGATCGTCGAGTTAGGACTACTCATTCATGCCTGGGAGCATTAATAGTTCCAGTTTTCACTATGCTAATTTTATATTTATTGGGTAAGCGTGGCAAAACCCTGAAACTGATGAGCTGGCAAGCGGTATTAGCTGGTTTATCTCATTTATTATTGGATTTACTTACGGGAGTATTACCACTACCGTTACTGGATCCAAGCTTAGCAGTTTTTCGGCTACCCTTCGGGCTGTTACCTAGTGCTGGTAAAATTCAATTAACTAACTATCTATTTTATCGAAATCTGTCGATCGAGCTAGGTGTGATCGTACCGCTGGCAATTAGTTCGCTGCTGATAATTTACGATCGAACCTTATTCGGCAAACATCGATTGGTAGTTACTGCTGGATTATTAATATTTGAATTCATGTGGATTTGCAGAAGATCATCTACCGATCGAAGATGTGGATTGGCATAAAGTGATTAATCTACCGATAACAGCTGTGGATTGGGTTGAAGCGATGTATCATCTACTGTACACACAGATAGTAGGTTCGATCGATGATTACATCTTTGCGCAAATATAAAACTACAACTAAACTCGATCTCGCTTTTACTCGTAATGAATTGACAGGAGTATATCTAATTAAGAAGTTCGACTGATTCCCAGTTCTATTACACCGAGAAAGTTTTGAGTGTTTGACCGTATTAGCCAATCCTGACGCAATCAAAGAAAATCGCCGCTATGTCGATCGAGATTTAAACCGTTGTTTTTCCAAAGACGATCTAGCTAATTTGGAGCTGACTAGCTATGAAGACAAACGTACCCAGGACATCGCCGCCCAACTAACTGATGTCGATTTCATTATCGATTTACATTCCTCAACTGCGAACATGGGGTTGACAATTATCCCGTCTAGTAGCCATCCAACTAACTTGCGACTAGCTGCCTATTTAAGTGAAATTCATTCAGACGTTTGAGTTTTACATGGCGTAAATTGCGATTCGATGCTACTGTCGCTTTGCCCATTAGGCTGTGCGATCGAAGTCGGAGCTATCGCTCAGGGTGTCCTCAATGCCAAGTTATTTCAACAAACGGAAATGCTGGTTCATGCCATTTTGGACTATTTAGATGCAATGAATATGGGTCAGCCCCTACCCGTACCAGCAGAGGTGACTGTATTTCAGGCTTTCTCATCGATCGATTATCCGCGCAGTTCGGGAGGTGAAATCCAAGCGATGATTCATCCCCAACTCCAGTTTCAAGACTATCAGCCGTTACATCCTGGCGATCCAATGTTTTTGACATTTGCTGGTGAGACGATCCCTTATCAAGGCGAATCTACTGTCTTTCCACTCTTCATTAATGAGGCTGCTTATATTGAGAAAGGTGTAGCCATGACTTTCAGCAATCAACAGCAGTTAACAATTGAAGCAATCTAAATCTCTTAACCTCTTTGAGGTTATGGCAAATAGACAAGGGAGAATACTCGATCGTCGGTACTTCTGCCCGATCGGCCGATCGCCTGAACCGCTCAATTATCCGCAAACCGACCAGACAAATAACTCACCCCGTCGTCCTCCCGCAGCTAGCCATTTACCATCAAAGGAGAAGGCTAAAGCATCGATTTCCCCAAGGGAAGGCTTCGCCAACGAATTACCCGTTGGCGGACAGTTGCACTCATAATTCGGATGAACTTTCTGCAAAGTCTCGCCGATGTGCAAAAGTCAGGGTGATAACATCCCCCGATCGAGCGATCCAAGAACACAAATAGGAGCGAACGATCTTTGTCCCTTCCCCTCGATCGAAATCAAACCTTATCCGGCTCATGGTTAAAAGATTAGCTGCATCACCTGTCACCTAAAATGTGCTCGGTACCGATCTAATTCCAGCATTTACCCTGCGGGCGATCGCGATTGCTGGCGCAGCGGCGCAATGTGGCAAGGTTGATACCGAAAATTATCGGGCGTTGATGATTTGAGGTCTGAAATTTCGAGATCGCCGCTACCAAAATCATCCTTAAATCGAGCAACACCAACGATCGAACCTGTATGACTCATTCCAAACTAGATCGTCGAAGTTTAGTAACTGCAATATTTGCCACTGCTACGTGGGCGATGGTGGGTATCTTCGTGCGGTGGTTACCAGGATGGTCGCCATTTGCAATTCTGACAGGTCGCTTTTTCGTTGCGACAGTTGTGCTGCTACCGCTACTGCTCATGACTCCAGGCGTTCGCGAAGATCTGGCTCGTTCCCTCCGCATTGCGCCGATCTGGCGGTTGAGTTTGCCGGCGATCGGATCTTATCTATTGGGTACGACATCATATCAGATGGCACCGATCGGTGAAGTTACATTGTTATTTACCACTTCACCGTTGTTTGTTATTGCCTATAAGTATATTTCCCGCTTACCTGTCAAACACAGTGAAGGCTGGGGCATGTTATTGGCAATGGTTGGAGTGAGTTCGATCGTGTTGCCGCAACTAGCTACCGAGCGAGCTATTTCTTGGCAAACAATTGCAGGCTACTTCCTCGCTTTAGGCGCGGCTGGATTGTTGGCACTTTATACAGCTTTGTTTAATGCATTTACAGATCGAGGTATCGTACCAAAACCGATCAGTATCGTATTTGTGACTTTTTTGCTAGGAGGGTTGCTATCACTACTGTGTGTGGTTTTCTTTTCTAAACTAGCGATTGTCACTAGGATCGATCGACAGGAGATCTTTGTCTTACTAGGTTTGGGGATCTTTGCGACTGCTTTACCACTGTTGTTATATACGATCGCCGCTCGGCGGTTATCGATATTACTCATCACAGCTATTTTATTATTAGAGCCAATGTTTGCAGTATTATTTGCAGCGATATCTCTACAAGAAATTCCATCATTGTGGTTTGGGATCGGTAGTATTCTGGTTTGCTGCGGATTATTGTCGATCGCCAAGTAATTGGGCTTAAATTAATTGATGATTGATAATTAGTTGGTTACGGTGGGGTTCAATCTCTATTATTTGGCTGTCGGTAAAGATCTTTACCAGGAGATTGCCAGATCTGGCAATGGTGCATAGTTACTACAAGGTTGCCAGCAAAGTCTATCGATCGACAGATATTTTACTAAAGAGCTAATTGTAAACTCTGAATATTAGAGCCGTCCAAAGATAAGATAAAACATAAAAAATGAGTGATAAATTAAAAAGCATATTCAGCGATCCGATCGGGTTTCGGATCATACGCTTCAGAATTTTTGATTTACCATCCAAGTTAATAACAAACAAGTTAATAACAAATAAATTAAGGTTTCAGTATTACTGAAACCTTGTTGGTCATTGAAACTATCTAAAATACCCATTTAGTATGTAAGGTAAGCCTGTGACAAAAATAGAGCAACCTAATTTACTCAAAACCTCGGAAAATAGTACTAATACACCAAGATCTTCACTCAAACTACTAGACGCGATCGCCTTGATTGTTGGTCTAGTCATCGGTGCCGGAATCTTTGAAACACCAGCATTGGTAGCAGCTAACGCCAATAGTGAATCTGCTGTTTTACAAGTATGGGGACTCGGTGGGGTAATCTCCATTATTGGTGCCCTCTGCTATGCAGAGTTAGCTACAACTTATCCGCATATTGGCGGTAGCTATGATTACTTAAAACGAGCATTTGGACAATCGAGCGCAACCCTGTTTGCTTGGGCGCGAATGAGTGTAATTCAAACGGGATCGATCGCGTTACTTGCATTTGTATTTGGAGATTATGCCTCCCAGATCTTGCCGCTAGGTACCTTTTCGGCGGGGAGTTATGCGGCACTAACGATCGCCCTGCTTACCGCTCTCAATATTTTGGGGATCGAGCACAGTAAGCGGCTCCAAAACTGGCTGACGATTACGACCATCCTGGGACTGCTGGCAATTATTATCATTGGCTTAACCTTGCCTACGGGTACTAGCTCCCCCACTCCGGCTACTGCTGCCACGACGTCCAGATCTTGGGGATCGGCAATGGTATTTGTGCTGTTGTCCTATGGTGGTTGGAACGAAGCTGCTCAGATCTCCACTGAGATCGAGAACTACCGCCGCAATATCGTCCGCTCGCTGCTATGGGGGCTGGGCATTATTACCGCTCTGTATTTATTGATTAATTTGGCATATCTCAACGGCTTGGGATTGGCCGGGATGGCTCAGTCTCCAGCCGTTGCCGCCGATTTGATGCGACAGGC
>NZ_JANNDR010000065.1:0-2408 GCF_031378165.1 Chamaesiphon sp. OTE_75_metabat_556 | reverse complement strand
TTCGAGAATCGATTCGTTGACGCGTTGTGCTAACAATACTCGTAGTAGTGATTGGCTAATGACTAAGCCCTTCTGAGTGGCAGATAATAAGACGATCGCGATTGCTTCCAAACCCACATACATCAGCGCATGTTGGCGATCTATTTGGAATCCACTCCGATTTGCCAACACCACGCTATCGACGATTAATTTACCGACAAACGCGATCGCACTTGGTAATAACCCCCCCGCGAGAGTTAACATTGCCAGTGAGATTGTTAACGTTCGGCTAGTAGTCCAAACTAAATCTATTGCTTTGCGACTGTAACGAAATACTGATAGCGATTGGCGGATATTTTTACCTAACTTACCGATTTTCTTCAGTCTCGATCGGGGAGGTTTTTCTTTACTATTCATCATCTAATTCTTCGGCTAGTTCGTCGAGCGATTGTAAAAGGGTATGTCTAGAGATTTGACGGTATTTTGAGTCTAATTTTGGCTCGAATTTCTGTTTACCCGTACCGCTTTTTTGTTTTAAATTATTTTCGAGTTTGGGTTGCGATTGCAATTGCTGTTCCCACGCGATCGAGTCCGCTAGAAAGTCGAGATAATGGGCATATCTTTCCCATTCTCCCCGCACGACACAATTGGGTTCATCGCGATGGGTGCAGTCGCTAAACTGACAATTTCCCGTCGCTAATCGCTGGCGAATCTCTGGAAAATATCCAGATAACTCCGTCGGCGCACATGCGATATCTGGTTGATTGAATCCTGGCGTATCGGCAATTAACCCACCCGTGGGCATCGTAAATAATTGGACGTGGCGGGTGGTATGTCGTCCGCGACTGAGTTTGCCCGAAACCGTTGCTACACGAATGTTAGAATCGGGAATCAACGCATTAGTTAGACTCGATTTACCCACGCCCGAATGTCCGGCAAATACCGTAATCTGGCGATCGAGTTCCGATTGCAATTCCTTGACACCCAGCCCAGTTTCCACACTAATGACGATCGGTTGATAGCCCCACTCACTCAACCGATCGCACCATTCCTGTCGCTGGATATCAGTGACTAAATCGCTCTTATTCAGGCACAGACTGACCTGCAAGCCCGTCGATTCCGCCTTGACAAGAAATTTGCTCAACAAAAATGGATCGAGGGCTGGTTCGGCAAGGGCGAAGACTAAGAGGATGCGATCGGCATTGGCTACCGGTGGTCGATCTAGTAAACTATGACGGGGAAACACATCAATGACGACCCCTTTTAAACCTTGCCAATCGACTTCATCGATCGTCACGCGATCGCCGACAATGGCACTAATCCCAATCTTTTGCAGCCGCGCGCGACGGGTACACAAAATTAGTTTGCCCCCTACCGTTGGTGTATCTGGATCGATCTGCACTTGACAGAAATTGGCTTGAACGGCGATGACAGTACCCACCAATGACGGGGGGGTGCTATCGGTGGGAGTTGGAGTTTGAGGCACTGAGAGTGTCGATCTGAGATGGTTCTATTCTCTATGATAATTGTTATGAGCTAATATAAGGACAAGCCTCTCCAGTGAATCCGATGGTCGCTAATTCTCTCTACTGGACAACCGCAGATCTCGATGCCATGACTGATGATGGTGGCTGGTTGCGCCATGAAATTATTGAAGGTTAACTATTTGTGACTCGCGCACCTCATATTCGTCATCAAAGTGCAGCAGGTAAGATCCAAGTTCAGTTGCAGAATTGGTCGGAGGAAACCGGATCGGGTTTGAGCGTTCAGACTCCTGGCGTAATTTTCACAACCACAGATGCTGTGATTCCTGATGTCGTGTGGGCGAGTAAAGCGAGATTGGATTTAGGTATTGATGAGGCAGGACACTTTACTGTCGCACCAGAATTAATGGTCGAAATTTTATCTGCGGGGGAACAGAATGAGCAACGAGACAAGAGTGTAAAACTCAAGTTATATTCTCGTTATGGCGTGCAGGAATATTGGATCGTCAATTGGCAATTACAAACGCTAGAAATCTATCGACGTACCGATGCCCAATTGCAATTAGTAGCGACACTTTTAGCTGGCGATACGCTCACTTCGCCGTTATTACCTGGATTTAGCGCAGAGATCGATCGCATCTTTTCGTAAATCTTAAGTAGCTGAATGGGTACACTATCGAGAGCAGTTGCATATCGATAGGACTTGGGTAGATGGACTTGTTAGCAATTTGGGGAGTCACACAATTAGCAGGTGCGATCGTTAAACCAATTCTGGAAGACCTTGCTAAAGATACGGGGAAGGATTTTGCCAAGGATTTTTTAAAAGACGCGCTCAAGGAAGTCATTGAACCAAATATTCTCATAGAAGCTTATGGCAAAGCTCTCAAGGAATTTTTGCAACTGATGGAGCAAGAATTAATTGATACCAAGTGTCGGGAAGAACAG
>NZ_JANNDR010000007.1:0-8502 GCF_031378165.1 Chamaesiphon sp. OTE_75_metabat_556 | reverse complement strand
TACCCAAAGTAACGCTTGGGGCGCGACGTTTTCGGGGGAAGCTTCCCCCGAAAAGCTCGCTTGAGAATCCCACCTCTGGGTTAGACGCTGCAAGGTATCTGATCTAAGTGGTTTCGTTGATCCAAGAATCCCCGTCTCTTTAGAGCGGGGAGTGTCAAGTCGCTGTAACTAGATAGCTCGATCGAATCATTTGAGTTTCTTGGCGATGCTTGCTGGCAGCTTCGAGTAGATCGGTCAGTTGTGCCAATTCTAATCTGAGTGGCTTGTGAATCGCCGCCGCCAACCACGGCCAGGTGGGTAGTTTGGTAAACATGCCCGCCCACAGTTGATTGGTACCGACACTCAGTGGTTGAAAAAATGGAAATGGAGAAGGGGGCGATTGGGGTAGTCGCTGACTCGCACCAGTTAGCAGCGGATTAGTCATCATGGGCGATGGGCACAGCAATACCACGCCACCACTAGGATCGCGTTCGACCAAAATCAGATAACCGGAATAGCCAGCACAGATATCGATCGAGACTGATGTCCGTGCGGCGATCGTCCGCGCAAACTTGGGACGATCGAGTTCGCTGTCTGCTGCTGGTGCGGCCAATACCAGCCCAAAGCGATCGTCTGCATCTGTCGCCAAATTCCACAATAGCTGCCACTGGTTTTGGAGAGTTCGATCGAACCATTGCACGTCTGTAAAAAAATTCGCCCGATCGAGCTTCAATCCATAAAAGATCGCCGCCCAAGTATCTTTATCTAATCTTTGACCGTTGAAGGCTCTTCTGGCGGTGGGTTCGCCACCCAACTCTGGGACTCTAGCGAGTAATTTTTTGGCAGTCCCAATTTTGCGAGTTGTCAACATGGCTTGCCACTTGACCCGACTGCCTGCGGACATTTCGATCGTCGGCACCGAGGAATCGCGGCTAGATGTAGCCGATCGATCCGAACTAGGAGTTTGCATGGAATCTAGTGATTAGTTCTGTCAAATACTAGAATTTTACTGCATTTCATCAATGCTGAACGGGAGGGTCGATCTATTGGATCTTATTTAGAGTTGGGTGTCTGCGATAATTAGCTATTGTTAATCAAAATCTGCTGGATGGGTACCCTGATACTAAGAGCGATCTGAATCGCCTGTATGTGCTCATTCTTCTTACTAAATATTTATGCTCAAATCAGCTATTCTTACAACTATTGCGATCTCGCTACTATCATCAGTTACGATTGTTGCTGATGCTAAAGAGCGAACGAATCATCCTCGATCGAATCTCTTTTCACTAGATTTAATTGCTAAACAATCTCAATCTGATGCTGCACATTCAGATCTTAAAGGGATTGGCCAAGCTATATCTCAATACTTTAAAGATAAGAATAATAAAGAGATGTCCAACGGCCAAGCAGGTGGGGTTTGCTTTTTCTTCGAGGTCAAAAGCTTGAAGCTAGTATCTTTGTCTGATGAAAATGCCGAAGTTCTCATCAAAGTAGCTGCCCAAGGTTATCAAGTAGAGCGTGTCAGCACAAATTCATCAAAATGGCTCTACAAAAAAACTCAAGCTTCTATCCCCGCTAAAATTGAGCATATGATGATACTCAAAAAATCTCATAAAAAATGGAATGTTAGTAGTTCTGTTGTGTAATATATCGAATCAATTGATACCCGATCGAAGTATAGCGATTGACAATAGTCACACTATACTCCGACCAGATCTTTTATGATAAATATTTCCAGAGCTATACGTGTTCTTCAATTATCAAGAAATTATATCTATCAAAAAGCCCGATCGCATTCGATCGGGCTTGCTTAGATGTGTGGATTAGAACTACTTAGCTGGAGTCTGCGAAGCTGGTTTCTCACCAATTTTATGCGAGACTTCAGTACCACCTTCTGATAGGACGATCGTCGGAGAGATCGTACCGCGATCTTCGATGCGTTTGACGATGATATTACTATTCGCAATTCGATCGCCGACATTAATATAGCGGCTGAATGATTCGTTTGGCAATTTGACAATAACTTGAGTCTTGCCTTCGACTTCAATTAAACCAGATACCTCTACAGCCTTCGCTTGGAGCACCTGCTCGGCACCTTGTGGCGATCGCGCGGCAATATCAGTGGGACGAGGTGTTGGTGTGGAATTAGAGCCGATATTGACCGGACGCAGTACGTTACTGTTGGTGGCAGTTTTAGTGGCAGTGGAAGATTTTGATATGTTACTTGGCTTAATCGCAACAGTAATTTTTGGTAAATTTCTATTGATACCAGTTCTCGGAATCGAGGAGATGGAGGTATCTCCATAACGAGCAATGCTAGGCTCTGCTGTCGTTGTGCCCTTGCTGGCAATTGGTGTATTGCTAGTAACTTTAGCAATTTTAATTCTGGGTAACGGACTATTTACACCAGATTTGATCGCAGGGGATGCATTTTTGATGGTGGGGGAGGCATTAGTAGCAATCTTCCCTGTGGCTGGTTGTGGTTTCCCAGATTGACCGAATGAATCTTTCTCAGCAACTTCAATCGGTTGTAATGCTAAGGTTGCAAACGGATCGGTACGACCTTTGGCGACAGTTTTAGCCCAAGTTTCACCATTTGTGGGGGGGATCAAACCAGCAGCAACATCTACAGATACTGGCTTGACACCAGGGGTTCCTGGTTTAGCGGCTACGGCGGGAGTAGTGGCTGCTGGAGTGGCTGGTGCAGGTACAGTTGCAGTGGGTGCTGTTGCTGCTGGGCTAGGAGCTGGACTGGCTGCTGCCGTGGGGCTGGCTGCTGGAGTCGCAGCGGGTTGACTATCGCCACAACCAGACATGAAGATCGCTAAACTACCGATCGCGCCTAAATAAAACCAAGATTTTTGCATGACTTTCTATACCTCGCTTCCCTGAATATTCATATACATATAACTTCGATAACAGTCGGGATGATTAGACGTTTACTCTGCGCCATTATGTCTAGCCGTGCAGCTTCGCAACAGCTAATGACGTGTCTATTTTTATACTACCCAAATCTCTGGCTGCACTATCGCAATTGGGGATCGATCTCGGTCTAATTTCCAATTTCAAGATCTAGCAATCGCTACATGGTGAGAACACAAACTCGATCGAGTGCAAAAACAGCGCGATCGAGCATTACGAACATGCTTAGTTTTCGTTATTCACCAACATCACTTTGAGGACGTTCAGACCTTTTTTGACATGGCGAGAGACAGTAATCACACTAATGTCCATCCGCTCGGCAACTTGCTTTTGAGTCAAATCGTGGAGGAAGACAAATTCGAGAATTTGGCGGGTGTGTTGTTCGAGTGTCACCAAACTTTGTTGGAGGCGCAACCGATCTTCTTGTGATAGTTGAAAACTTTGGTAGTGGCGATCTGGTAGTAGATCTGCTAAATTATTTGCTTCGTCGTCGCTGCCTACCGGACAGTCTAAGCTCACTGGCTGGCGGTTTTGATACGCCATTTTGATTTCTTGCCACTCAGCCAGGGGAATCTCCAATGCCTGGGCGATCTCGGCTTCTGTGGGCGGACGTTGATACTCGGCTTGCAATGTTTTGGCGATCGTGCCAGCTTGTTGGATCAGCGCGAACCAGCGACGCGGCATCTTTAAAACCGAACTCTTGTCTCGAAGATAGTGTTGGATTTCACCTCTAATGTAAGGCATCGCAAAAGTACTAAATGCAAAACCTTTGGCAATTTCAAATTTGTCGATCGCATTAATCAGTCCGATACTCCCAACCTGAAGTAGATCGTCATAAGTTTCTTTGCACTGACTGACCCAATAGTGTGCCTCTTTCCGCACCAATCCCATGTTTAGTTCCACAATCTGATTCCGCAGTCTTGCCTTACCAGTCTGTTGATATTCACGCAGTAGTTGTAAACTGTGGTGCTTCAGATCGCATTCTAAAACGGTAGTCATGACGATTTTTCTAGTTAAAAGTTGATAGTAGAGCGCGGAAAATGCAAACTGATAATCAGATTCTGGGATCGAAACTAACTCCGAACTCGCTCTGAAACAGTGGTGGGTCTAAATCTGTCGCTAAGTGTCGATCGCGATCGCAGATCCGAACTTCGCTTTAAAAATGCATCGATCGATTCAAATTTTTTTAATTCCTATTAACATGACTGGTAAGGATTCGTCTCACTGTCAACCCCCCTGTGATTGAAGTTTGAGTTACTATTTATTTAGTAGATTGCATTTTTTTTGGTTACTCAATTGCTCTTGACTCAAGCTAGAATATTCATTCACCCTGGCTCGTTAAGTTTAGTCTCAGAGTCGGTTAAATTACATCAGTGGGATTACTAGTTATCGATGTCTACGTAAAGTTCGATCTAATGTAATGCGTGTTTTTACTGAGTTTGATATTTTCCAATGTTTATGATGGACTTATCTACATTGTGAATGATGATCGAATAAATAGTTGTGATAACATCACCAGATGCATGTCGATCTCGATCGCAATCGGTAAAACATGCGCGATCGAAGTAGCAGATCTGCGGTGGATGGCCGCAAAAATTTTCGATGGCAACCATTCAATCGCCACCGCCAAGCAAACCACCATATCTATTTATCGATCTGACAACTCGCCGTCCCTTGAGCATCTCCACGACAGTGGGTGCGCAGATCTTGAGTATTTAGCTAGAAAGGCAACCGCAACCACCGGGAGATCCAATTACGCACTCGATCGAAGATCTTGGCAGCGGGGATTGTGCCACCTTGGGCTTCCCATTTTTCGATTAAGGCCAAACCCAATGGTGTCAAGCGAAAACTATCTGTCAAACCTTGCCCGTCCACTTCCCGCCGCAACATCCCGACTTGAATCAACCAATTAGTCGCCGTTTCGACGCTCAACTCCGAGAGCGGATAGCGGGTATAACCAGATTTGACGCCCAGCTTGCCAGCTAATTTGGGGACAGAGACACTTTCCCACCGCATTTTGGCAAACAGAGCTAGCTCGAAGGGCGCGCACCGGAGCGCAATATCGGCTCGATCGATCGTTTTGACTGGATAGGAGATAATTTTGCCGGAAGGAGGATTAGCAACCACGATCGCTACATTAGATAAAGATGAGTACATCTATTGTAACGTTTTGGCCGATCGCGCCCAGATAAATGGCGGATGTTCTAGACCGAGTAAATGTGGGAAATTAACTAAGAGATAGTAATGAGCTTTTTAGCAGCGATCGACATCACTGTTGAAACTAAATTTACGATCGCATCCGTTTTCTTTCAGGCTCACTCTATGTGCCGGAAGTTCTCTCTAACCAGTCCACTTCACCCACATCACGATCGTGTCTAGCGGCGAATCACCTAAAGTCCCTTTTCCCTGGTCGGCATTTTTGAGTCAGCCAGTCTTTCATCACAAGCATAAACTCATTCTCAATCCCAGTGCCTTTAAGCAAGTATATCAAGTCCGCTTACTGGAAAGTTGTTTGCGCAAGCAATTGCCAGCAGCAGGCTATCGCAAATGAGTGCTTAGAACCGTTATCATTTCAGTTCAAAAAAGCAAGTAGGTGGCAACAAATTGCACCTACTTGCTTTTTTTGATGGCAATTCAGATGCCAATTTAGTAAGGTTGAGATTTTGAGGATTCGATCAAATATCTGGCGCAAGCGAGTTAGATCGTTAGTGGGGTTTCGATCGATTGCCGAATTTTCCCCAACTAAAACCCCAAGGCTCTGGCACCTTGATAGAAGCTAAAACTCGCGATCCAAGCCAGTACTAACGACCAAAAGACACCTAGCAGCGCGAACTTGATACTTTTTGATTCTGCTTTAATTACTGCTACTGTCGAGAGACAAGGCACGTACAGCAGCGTAAATAACATAAAGCTGTAAGCCTGTACCCAGTCAATTTCTCGCGCGATCGCACCAGCCAATCCCGCATCCTGTTTGGTGGCATAAATCACCGCCAATCCCCCCAACACGATCTCTTTGGCAATAAACCCGAAGATCAATGCTACCGATAGCTTGGGGTTAATTCCGATCGGCCCTAAAATCGGTTGGAGTGCCTGCCCGATCTGTCCCGAAATCGTCCCCGCACTGGCAGGTTCGACATTTGTGGGGAGATTATTACACAGCCAAATGGCGACTACGCCAAAGATGATAAATCGCCATGAAAACCGCAAAAAATGCTTAGTTTCTGACCAAGCACGCAGGAACATTTGTCGCACGGTGGGGAAGCGATAAGGCGGTAATTCGAGGATCAGTGGCTCTTGATTGGGATACTTACCTTTGAAGATAAAAGCTGTCAGAATCGCTGCTGCAAAGCTAAATAAATAGAGACTAAACAGCACCAGCGGCGCGACGCTGGCACTAAACAACGCCGTTGTCATGAAAATAAACACATTCAGCCGTGCCGAACACAGCGAGAACGGAATCACCAACATCGACAGCAGCCTCAATGCGGGCGATCGCATCACCCGTAATCCCATAATTGCAGGGACATTACAACCAAAACCCATCAACGACATCACAAACGATCGGCCATCCAAGCCCAGCCGCTCCATGAAGGCATCCATCAAATAAGCCGATCGCGATAAGTAACCACTATCTTCGACGATCGCCATACAGATAAAAAAGACCCAAATGACGGGAATAAAGGCAGCCACCGTCGCCATCCCGCCATATAGCCCATCAACGAGCAGATCGTGGGGGAATGTGGGTAAAAAGCTCAATAATGGTTCGACAGCAGCAGTTTTAAACCATTCGACTCCTAAATTCAACCCATCTTGCAACGGCTTGCCGATGGTATATACCATCTGAAACATCAGATACATCAATCCGAAGAAAATCGGCAACCCAAACACGGGATGAAGTAAGATGCGATCGAGTCTAGTCGTCAAGGTGTCTTTAACGGCCGACACCCGAAAACCATCTTGGAGCAAAGTGCCCATGTCAGCGGCAAACTGCGGATCGTCTCCTAAATTGAGATCGATGTTACCCGTTAAGAGTGGATTGGATTGTAGGCTCAATCGTTCGGCAATCAGACTGCGGGCATGGATGTAGCCCTGCCCATATTTAGCACTCATCTGCACCACTGGCATATTCAGGTGTCGCGCGATCGCTTCTGGATCGACATGTACGCCAAATTTGGGTGCCTCATCTGCCATATTGAGCAGTAACAAAGCTGGCAAACCGAGCTGCTTGATTTGCAGTGCCAGACTAATTTGGCGATCGAGCTGCGTAGAATTGAGAATAATGATAATTAAATGGACGGGATTGCTCTCCAAAAACCGCCGTACTACTTCCTCATCCTCAGAAAAGCCTCGCAGATCGTAAATCCCTGGCAAGTCCACTACCTGAATTTCCTGCTGCCCGATCTTAATTTTGGCCACTAGCAGATCGACAGTAATTCCCGGCCAATTCCCCGTACTGGCATTTGCACCAGTCAAGCGATTGAAGAAGGTAGACTTACCCGTATTGGGCATTCCCAGCACGGCAATTTGCTTCAAACCTTCGGTGCTAGCAATATCCAACAGCGGACTACCGTCTGAGTTGCACTTATTACAGTTAACTGATTTTGTCATCTTTTTTAGCTCTAGCAAATATACCAACACTAGCGGCTGACTTATCTTTGTCGGCAATTAGGGCGCATTGGTATTCAAGAAACCCTGCTCTATACAATTCCGCTAAAGCCCAAAACCTAAAGCCTAAAGCCTAACGCCTAATTAGGTAGCACCTGAATCGCTCTCGCGTCACAACGGCGCATAATCACTTCTGTCGTCCCAATCCGCACATGCAACGGCCCACCCAACCAAGCCTTGCGAATCACCGATATCTGCTTGCCCACCCGAAATCCTAAAGCTTGTAATCTGTGCTCTAAAACAGTTTCTGTACTTATTCCCAGGATAGATGCTGTAGTCCCCAGTGGGAGCGCACTCAGTTCGGCCAAAGACATTCGATTTTCCTTTATGATAATTACTTGCGTCTGAATCCAAAAATTGGGTAATGATTACAGCCCCTCGATCCAATTCGAGCTGAGAGTCAGACGATCGCTCTAACTTCTTCTTTGACTGAATCTTAGTAGATTTCCTTTCGCGGCGAGCGGCTGGCCTACTAGTTCAAAATTTAGATAAGTACCAGTATCTTTAACACTTAATTAATACTAACCTTTTATGAGAAATACTGTCAACAAGAAAATTTTGATGTCGATCTGGACATCATCCTCGCAACCAAACAGCAAGTCTTTCGATGTCATAATGGGCAATGTGGAATTGTCAGCCAAGGAGATAATGTCAGTATGAGTAACCAATCGCCAATCCCGGTCGTCGTCAATGGTGCGGCGGGGAAGATGGGATTAGAAGTCATCAAAGCCATCGCGAACGCTCCCGATTTGGTGTTGCTAGGTGCGGTCGATCGTAACCCCAAGATCCAGGGTGAAGACATCGGTGAAATGGCTGGCTGTGGAGCCTTGGAGATTCCAGTGATGAACGATCTCCAAGCGATCCTGGCGATGGCATCTCAAGAGAAACAAGCCGCCGTCATGGTAGATTTTACCCATCCCGACAGTATCTATGAAA
>NZ_JANNDR010000385.1:0-4288 GCF_031378165.1 Chamaesiphon sp. OTE_75_metabat_556 | reverse complement strand
CACCAGGGGCACGATCTGATATGTCTCGATCAGTTTTTGATTGATCTCTGCCAAAGCCCTAGCATGAGCCATGCTGGGTACAGTGACGCGGACGATTTCACAACCGATCTCGTGGAGACGGCGAATGCCACCGACCGCACCATCGATGTCCAATGTATCTTCATTAATCATCGACTGGACGACCACGGGATTTTGACCGCCGATCGTAATGTTGCCAACAGCGACAGGACGGGTCTTCCGGCGATGAATCGTGGTATCTGTACCTAAATTACTGTAAGCGGATGGACTTGGTGCTGGCAAGGTCTGCATATGCAAATAAGAGTGAAGATTTGGCTGCAACGATCTACCCTTCAGCTTGCCACAATTTGGCTCTTTTGGTAGCGACGATCGCGCTACTCGATCGGTGTGATTAATTTGGGCAGTTAACGATCGGGTAGACCGATCTTGGTGTAGTCTAATGAGTAATCAGCAAAAATACTGAAAGTAGCCATCATCAGGCTAGCTCGATCTACTCCCGATCGCCGCAGAGCCTGTTAAAATAGGGGCTAATATCGATCGCATCTGATGGTATATGTCTTAGCTATTGTGCAGATATTCAACCGCCAGATCGACTAGATTTACGCTCCTGCATTGTCGATCTTTTCTCTTCACCCCCGGACTTCCTACCCAGTTATTGCTCGTACTCTGCAATCATGTCTAATCAGCGTAGCTATTATCAGCCAAAGTTTTTACGTGAAATGCAATTGGGGCTGGTGGTCTATGGCGGTGTGTCCTTGGCAATCTATACCCATGGTGTCTGTCAGGAGTTTTATCACGCAGTCCGAGGTCGCGGCATCTATAAATTGGTCAAAGCTTTGACGGATGCGGATTTGGTCGTCGATCTGATCTCTGGCAGTTCGGCTGGTGGTGTCAATGGCATCTTGCTGGCTTTTGCGATTGCCAACAGCAATGCGCGCGAATTGGTAGATTACAGTAGATTTGCCAAAATTTGGCGCAATAGTGGCGATCTGCTCAAATTGCTCCAAAAACCAAATCTCTTTAAGCCGCAACCGAGCGCAGCAAATGCTCCCAGTCAGAGTTTTTATCAGCGGGGATTGATGACGACCGCGATCGAAGCGATCGAATATAAATTACCACGCTCATCCCAAGAATGGTTTTCGAGTACGAAAGAATTAGATTTGGCGATCGCCGGGACTGATTATCTCGGTAAAATAGATCGATCTCTCGATGAAAATACCCTCAATCTGAGATCGAAAAATCATCGGGCGATGTTTCGACTCAAACACCGCCAAGGCCGCAAAGAGCCATTCAATCCCTACTATAACGATCCCGATTTACCGCGATCGCCGAATGATACCTATCAAGCCTTAGTCAAATTGTGTCAGATTACGGCGGGAACGCCAGTAATTTTTCCACTGGTAGAAGTAGATTTACAAGATCGCAATAACTTAGTCGATCGCCAGTTGGTAACTTGGGGGAAATTATCAAAACATTACTCGCCAGATTTACCACTCGATCGCAGCGACAAATTATATTTTCTCGATGGTGGTTTGCTCGACAATGCCCCACTAACTTGCTTGATGAAGGAAGCCTATTATCGATTACCAAATCGAGCGGGCAACCGCAAATTGTTTTATGTCGATCCCAATCCCGATCGCGTACCAGATCGATTGCCACTAGGCAAGAATAGATCGGCACGGGCGGGTAAATTTTTGCAAGCCACAACTTTATCGATTCCGATCCATCAGAGTATTACTAACGATCTACGCACGATTCACGAACACAATCACAAAGTGCGTCGCTATCAAACCCTGATCGATCGCGCCGAGCAAGCGGTGGAATCTCAGCAATTATTAGAAAGTAGCGATCGCACTCAGTCGCAGATCTATTTACGGGGTAGATTATTTGACTTTAGAGATCGCAATTTGCCCTTACTTTTACATGCAGATCTGGGATCGCAAAATACCCAGTATTCAGTCACCCTCGATAAGATCGAGCGGATCTTGACTAGTAAATTTACGAACAATCAAGAACGCCACCACCATCACAAATTAATCGATCGATTTGAGTCGCAAATTATCGATTTAGATGTTGAATATAGTATCCGCCAACATTTTTACATTATCGATCGGATTGGCGATTTATTGGCGACAGAGCTAGAGATCGGCGAGCGCGAAAATTTGGAATGTTTGTCCAAGCAATTAAGCTGCAATATTAAGTTGCTAGAAGTAATTAGGTCTAGCATCGAGTTATTATTGAGCGATCGATCTGTGAGTAATTATTTTTATTACTTAATCAATCAAGAAGGCAACGATCGTCGGCTACGCGCACTAGTCTACGAGCTAATCTTTAGATTACATCGGTTTCTGTTAAATGGCACTAAATTTCAGACATTTATCCCCGATGCGGCATCGGGATCGAAGCTAGAAACAGTTGCTGTGTATTTTTGGTTGGATTTACCAGAGCTGGCAGCAAAAAGCGATCGCGAGCGGTGGTTATCCCAAGCCAGAATTTCGAGCGTCTTTGCTCAATTCAAACAACGGATTGCCGAGCTGCAACAGAGTAGCAATCTGCATCCAATGATTTGGGCAGATCGGGAATTAGAGTACGATAATGATTATAATCAAAGCTTTCCGAGTATTTTAAAGCAGATTGCCATCGCTGCGGAGATTGAGATCGAGAAATTTGGCGATCGCTATAGCAGTCAATTGTTAAAACAATGGCGGACTTTTGAAGCTCTCGATCGCGAGCTATATCCATTTGAATATCTGACTAGTCTGAATGAAAAAGAAATAGTTAATCCGATTTGTATCAGTCCCGAGAATGCCCAACTCGGGATGGGGAATGGTAAAAATAGTGAAGAAAAACTCGGCGGCGATAAGCTCTACAATATTGGCGGCTTTTTCAAAAAATCATGGCGATCTAACGATCTGCTCTGGGGCAGATTGGATGGCTTAAATCGGATCTTAGAAGGGACGATTACCCCCAAATCGGTAACGGCATTTGCCAATTTTGTCCAACGAGAAGCCGCCAATACGAATAGCGATCCGGCTCAATATCTAGACTGGCTAATTAATGAATCACTCCCACATCTATCTGGCGAAGAACGTCAAGTCATCAGCCAACATTTAACATATTTAGCCCAACCAGGATTGCGGATCGACAGGCTTGAACTCCAAAAGATTTTAGCAGATTTAGTACTCGCCGGACAGCGCGAAATCCTGACTAGCGACGTTCACTCCGCAATCGAAGGTATGGACGAGCAAACTGGCTGGTGGCGACTACCGGGCGATAGCACTCAAGTCCCGAACGAAAATTGGATCTCCAATCGGAGCGATCTAAATCCCTCATCACTCCCCACCTCCAATCCTAATACGATCGTCCGGATCGTCCAGCAATCACTCACCAATTTAGCTACCCAACAACAGAATTTCTTTCGTCATCAATATCGAATTGGTGTGGATAAACTCTGGGAAAATATGCCCTTGGTTAACTCGATTGATCTCTGTACCAAGATCGTCTTATTCCTGCGCGCGCTGCTCGTTAAAGCATTTAGAACCTCCACCCGCACCCAAACGATCGGCCATCCCCTGTATCACTGGCTGGATGGGATCTTACAATCGATTTATTGGTGGCTTCAGGGCGGCAGCATCAAGCTGGGTGCCGCGCATCGCCGCCCTCGAATTATTTTGCTCCAACTGGTGGGGATGATTACCGCGATTGGGGGGATCGTGTTGGCGTTACTGTTGTCGCCGCTGTGGTTGTTGGTATCGCTGCCCGGTGCGATCGCTTGTTGGTTTTTACAAACTATGCGCCTGAAACGGTTAACTGGCAATAAGAACAGTCCCTTTTTACCCCAATCGCGGGAATTTTAGCTAGGGCGAACAGAATTGGGCATGATGAAACCGAATAAAAAGCAATCTCAAGGACTGTATCGGTTGTTTCTGGTGAGGCAAGATTAGAAGGTGTTTGAAAAGTCAGTTTTTGCTTATCAATAGAGCTTCTATTTTCTCGTTAAATAATGTGAGTTCGGGATAAGGAAAACAGATTTGCTTCGCTCAAGCACCGCCCTGAACTAAAAGTTCGGGCTAGAAGCAAAAGTTCGTTTCAACGAACTAAGTGATTTGGCAGTTCGTTTCAACGAACTTTTGCTTTTAGCCCGAACTTATAGTTCAGGGCGGTGCTTGAGCGGAGCAGATCGATTTTTCTTATCCCGAACTCACGGTGGGTTAGTTGATAGTTGATAGCTCTACAAAATAAACAATCCTCGTCAACCACAAAGGTTGAC
>NZ_JANNDR010000477.1:0-3391 GCF_031378165.1 Chamaesiphon sp. OTE_75_metabat_556 | reverse complement strand
TATTAATCTAAATTAGAATCGATTAGCCCAATACAGATTTAGCTGTTTTCACAACGTTATCGACAGTGAAACCAAATTTATCCATTACAACGCCACCTGGAGCCGAAGCACAAAAACGATCGATTGTTACCAGCCCACCATCGATAACGACAAAGCGGTGCCAACCTTGGCTGCAAGCCGCTTCGACTGCTACCCGTTTGGTGACAGCTTTAGGTAAGACGGATTCTTTATAAGCTGCGTCTTGCTCGTCGAATAATTCCCATGATGGCATGGAAACTACGCGAACTTTTTTGCCTTCGGCAGTGAGTTTTTCAGCAGCCGTGACACAAAGGTTGACTTCGGAACCAGTACCGATCAGGATGATGTCGGGAGTACCGTTGGAATCGACGATCGTGTAAGCACCTTTGGCTACACCCGCGATCGAGGTACCTGGTAAGTTAGGCAGATTTTGACGGGAGAGTGCGAGCAGGGTAGGATCGGTTTTGCTGGCTTTCTCGATCGCTACTTTATATGCACCGGAAGTTTCGTTACCATCGGCGGGACGGATGACGGTGAGGTTAGGAATCGCCCGTAAGGAGGCGATAGTTTCGATCGGTTGGTGAGTAGGTCCATCTTCACCTTGTCCGACGGAATCGTGAGTCATTACCCAAATCGAACCCGCTTTGGAGAGGGCGGAGAGGCGAATTGGTGCGCGCATGTAATCGGAGAAGATTAGGAAGGTTGCGCCGTAAGGAATCAAGCCAGAGTTGTGGAGGGCGATACCATTACAGATGGCACCCATCGCATGTTCGCGGACACCGAAGTGAACGTTACGATTTTGGTAGGCACCTTTTTGGAAATCACCGGAAGTTTTGATTTCGGTGAGGTTGGAGTGGGTTAAGTCAGCGGAACCGCCGATTAAACCTGGGAGGACAGCAGCTAATTTGTTGAGGCAAATTTCAGAGTGCTTACGGCTAGCTACTGCGCTATCTGCGGGAGTGTAGGTAGGTAAGACGCTATCCCAACCAGCAGGGAGTTTGCGAGAGGTTAAAGATGTGAAATCAGCGGCTTCTGCGGGATATTTGGTGGTGTAACTAGCAAGAGTGGCGTTCCACGCGCTTTCGGCTTTAGCACCATTGGCGACTGCTTCGCGCATGTGGGTGACGGCATCAGCAGGTAATTCAAACGGAGCGTGTTCCCAGCCGAGGTTTTCGCGGGTGAGTTTGATTTCGGCATCGCCTAGGGCTGCACCGTGGATACCAGCGGTGTTGGATTTATTGGGGGAACCGTAACCGATGATCGTGGTGACTTTGATCATCGTTGGTTTATCGGTGACGGCTTTCGCTGCGGAGATCGCGGCTTCAATCCCTGCGAGGTCGGTGTTACCATCTTTGACGTGGATGGTGTGCCAGCCGTAAGCTTCAAACCGTGCGGATACGTCTTCAGTGAAAGCGACATCGGTGGAACCATCGATCGAGATATGGTTATCGTCATATAACACGATCAGTTTACCAAGTCCCCAGTGAGCCGCGATCGATGCTGCCTCACCAGAAATACCTTCCATGTTGCAACCATCACCGACGATGACATAGGTGTAGTGGTCAACTAAAGTAGCATCAGGCTTGTTAAATTTAGCTGCCAAATGCGCTTCAGCCAAGGCTAAACCGACACCATTGGCAATCCCTTGACCGAGGGGGCCAGTAGTCACTTCGATTCCGGCAGTCTCAAAGTTTTCAGGGTGTCCAGGTGTGCTAGAACCCCACTGACGGAAGCTTTTGATATCTTCGATGCTGACGCTATCATAACCAGTCAAGTGCAATAGCGCGTATTGCAACATCGAACCATGACCAGCAGACAAGACAAACCGATCGCGGTTGAACCATTGGGGATTCTTGGGATTGTGCTGCATGAATTTTTGCCACAGCACGTACGCCATCGGAGCCGCACCCATTGGTAAACCTGGGTGGCCAGATTTAGCTTTCTCGATTGCATCGACAGCGAGGAAGCGAATAGAATTAATAGCGAGTTGGTCTAAGGATTGGGCGGTTACAGGCATGATATATATTGATTAAACTAATGACTAGTGAAACAGGTGCTAAATGCACAGCTAGACAAGTGCGGGTCGAGTATCTAAAAATTGCAAGTTTCCAGCCGACAGGTGCTAACCGATCCGAGTCAAACATTTACCACGCAGGTATGGTGTTTTGAAGCTGCAACTGAAATTTGCAAATAGATCTGCATCGATACAATTTCTACTCATCATCCCATTTGGTGGATGGATGAGCAAGGGGTAAGAGGAGTGGATAGTGGATAGTGGATAGTGAATTACTTGGGATTCAGATAGTATCGTCATCCTCATTAAAGCCCAACTTCTATCCACTATTCACTATTCACTATTCACTACCTCCCTAGATTTTGTTACATAACATCACCATCCCTTCCATTTGCCCACAGCATCTGGTATTACTAGGCGAGAGGTAGTCGATCGCACAAAGTAGGAACATGCCAAAATACGATAATATCTTCAACGCTGAAGAGTATACCGAAGAGCCATTAAATGAAGCTGAAGGCTTGGCATCGATCGTGCTGATTGCTGCCCTGGCAGATAATTTGCAGGAATTAGTTGCGCCAGATTTATTCTTGGATATTTTGGCGGATTTTGACTTGTATGCAGAATATTCCGATGAGGATTTATTGTCGATGGTCGATCGATTGACCGCGATCGCCACCGACCAAGGTTTGGGAGCTTTATTTAATGCTGCAGATGAAGCGATTCCTGACGATCTCGTGCCGGATGCTTATGCGGCGGCGATTTTGACCAAGATGAACCCCGATACGGGCGAGATTCCGGCCAATGCCCAAGTATTTCTCAAAGAGTTGCAAGCAGTGATGGATATCGATGATGATGAAGCGGCGGAAGTAGTCGCAGAGGTCAAAAAAGGGTTTGAGTCGGTGGAGACTTGACTTCGGATATCTAACGACATCAGGGATGATTTCGGGTAGAGAAAATCACCAAAAATTGAGGTAGAGGCAATTCATGAATTGCCCCTACCTCAATTTTTAAAGCTTAATCGATTGTTAACTTCAGTTGAGATGACTGGTGGCACCGCTCAATTGTGAGGAGAGAGATCGATCGGATGATGGGGGCATCGCTGCATCGAATCCGAGTAAGAGAATCTGGAGCGGTTCGCCACCTTCGGCTTGGGGAACGATCGCCATCCGACTGGCAAAACTGAGTTGATTGACTTCGCGATAAGCCAGGGGGATCGATCGAATCGTGTCTGGATCGATATCCATCAGGACGGGTGCTTCTTTGACTGGCAAACCACACAGTTCGCCAGCGTGAGTGTGAAATAAGATCAGAAACTTGGAGGTATCCTGCTGCGGATCGATCGCGGTGAACTTTTGGCGG
>NZ_JANNDR010000460.1:0-8570 GCF_031378165.1 Chamaesiphon sp. OTE_75_metabat_556 | reverse complement strand
TCATTGAAGGAAAGGAGTACATCACGTCGGAGCGTATAAGTTGTGTCATTAGGTGCCTGCTTTGCAAGGCCAATTGCCAAATTATCAGATATATTTTCGTAAGCTAGATAGACATTCATCGGAGCAATGAATTTTGCTAACTTTTCCTGATTAGTGTCTTTTACAAGTCCATCAAACAGAGTTAGCGTTAATTGTGCAAATTGCTTGAAGCCTAGCACTTGTAAATAGTCTTTTTGTTGAGGGTTTTCTGGAGAAAGCGCCCACAAGCAGTAGTTCCGGTAAGTAGAGTCAGGTAAATAATTCCGCACGCTGGCTTCAAAGCCATCAGAAGTGAGGTCGAAAATATTTTCTAGTATTTCTGTGTTTGCTGAAATTGCTGTACTCATAAGTAAACCAATTAATCACTAAATTGATAAAAATAATTGAGAAATTAACTATGAACTTAACTGTATCAAAAGAAAATCTATTCCACATCTAACAGATGTCACATTATGGTGATGACATCTGTCATTAGATGGCTAAAAGAAGCGGCTGTCGCCGACTATCTGGAACGGGAATTGACAGCTCAAACCCTAACTCTCAAAGGACTCGATCGAATTTTAAGTAGCAACGAACAGCCCGATCCAGCCTGACAACAGCAAGTTGAATGGAGCGCAGAAGTCGAGCGATTGTTGGCAGAAAACGATCGTACTCACCGCCGAATCGATAACGCTCGCCAAGATGATGATGCTCTGACAGCGCAACTTGGCGAGCGCAACATCATGCTTCGGTTAACCGAAATCAAAGGATTACTCGAACGGCAAGATCGTATTTACGCTCAATTAAGTATTGCCGAGCGGATTCAACTTGCAGAGGATCTATGGGATCGTATTGTCGATCGACAGGATGAAGTCGAATTAGATCCAGCACAACAACAAGAACTCGATTACCTCCGGTAAGCTACGCCAACGAAGATTGGTGCAACATCACCAAGATCCCAATTCTGGAGCTAGTTGGGAAACAGTCAAACAGCGATTAGGCGTTTCCCAATGAATTATAGGCTGATTATCCGTCCAGAAGCGGAGTTAGATTCGGAAGACGCTTTTACATGATATGAGTCGCAAGAAAGTGGTTTAGGTTCGGAATTTGTGCGGGCAAGTGCCCTGGTCGCCACAGTTCGATCGAGCCTTAAATAATAATTGCCAATTGGGCGATCTGTTTACCATTAGCTTAAACCAGCAGCACCAATTAGCTCCAGCCCAAAGTTTTGAAGTTCTGGACTAGATCGAGCGTAATTCGGTGCCGTTGGCGCGAGTAATATATTCTCGATCGTATCCCGCCATTTCTGAGAGAGTTGACACTCATCGATCTCCCAATTTCTAGGGAGATACTCATTGCAATGTGCAACAGAAATGAGAAAATTCACCATTTCAGGATTGCGATCCTCTAGGGAAGAGTCTCTGTCAACGAGCGATACCCATAGCAACAACATTGCCACCGCATAGCAAGGACAATTCCCAAAATCTTCATCTAGCAATGCCCTTTCCATTTGACATTCCATTCGCCAACCTAGGAACTTTAGAGCTGCCAGTGATGTATTCTCACCGAGATTGAGGGCACTATCGAAAAGCTGAATAATCGTCGAGTCTTCTCCTTCGAGATGGTTCCAATCTTCAGCCTTATACTCATAATTTTCAGGTTCGAGTGAAGCCCAAATTAGTGCCGTACAAGCAAACAGCCGCATCCAATGATTGCGGGTGGAGATCGCTCGATCTTGTGTGTTCAGACTGTCCCATTCTGTCCAACGAGTCAGACAAAGCACCTCTCCAGGATGCCATTGCATCGGTATCGGGATCTTGTTTGCTCTAATCTGATGCAATGCCGCTAGATGAATATCCACATCATCACCGTAATCTGCTTTGGCGATTTCTACCAGCATCGAATCATCGAGATGCTCAAAGATGAGCGCAAGCAGTGGATGATCGGCTGGTTCGAGCCGCTGAAGAGGATTGGTTGACATTACGTTAAAATCTATGTTTTACAAATCCGTTCTTTCGATCGCAACATCTTAACGGATCAAACCGATCGCTAAGATGCTAATGAACCGCTAGGTGGGCAGGTAGAGTGCAACGAATCTTCCGTCATCGACAGAATTGCCGAATCGTCAGGATCTGCGATCGAGTCACTAGGATCGGGGGCGAGTTCTCGCGTCCACAGCGCAATTTTGGCCGAGAGTTCATCTTTGCGGACGGGCTTAGAGAGGAAGTCATCCATGCCGGCTAACATGGCTAATTCGCGATCTTCTTTCATGGCACTGGCAGTGAGGGCAACGATCGCCGTATGCCTCAGATTACCTTCGCGGAGCCGAATTTCTCTAGTCGCGGCATAGCCATCGAGTCGCGGCATGTGACAGTCCATCAAAATTACGTCATAATCGCAATCGACGAGCTTGGCGAGGACTTCTTCGCCATCACAAGCGAGATCGGCAGCATAGCCCAAATTCTTGAGTTGATTGAGGGCGACTTTCTGGTTGACTTTATTATCCTCAGCGACGAGAATCCGCAGCTTGGAGCTAGGACTGGCTGGCAATAATTGGGGTTGGGGCGGCTTGGGATCGGTGGCAGCTTCAAAGGAGGGGAGATCCGTTGCTGGCGCGAGCAGATTTGGCTCGACACAGCGGTTGAGCAAGCCGAGCGGCTTGGCGGGTTTAAAGGCATAGCCAGCGATCGCCGCTCGCTGTTGGAGCACTTGGGCACGATCGCATTCATTAAACCCGATCGTCGTGACGATCCGCAGATTTACCAGTTCGGGATAGTGACCGATCTGGTCTGGTAGCGTCGTATTGGGGGCATCGGGGAAGGTGAGATCGGTAATCAGCGTCGCAAATGGTTGACCCACAGCAGCGGCGGCTAAGAGCAGATTCATCGCGGCAGTACTAGTGGTGGTAGTCGTGACGATCGCGCCATAATGTTCGGCGGCTGAGGCGATCGCATGACGACTGTGATCCCACTTACCAGCAATCAGCAAGCGTTGTCCTTGCAGTGATTGGGCGAGGTGGCGACTCTGGTTCAATTCGGCATTCATCACTGGCGTCAGGATCGTGCGGGTGCAGGTGAGCGTAAACCAAAAGATCGAACCCGCAGAGGGGGCACTAATCACGCCAATTTCCCCACCCATCATCTCGATCAATCGCTTGGAAATAGCTAAGCCTAAACCCGTCCCCCCGTACTGACGCGTGGTCGAGGAATCAGCTTGGGAAAAGGATTGGAAGATTTTGTCTTGGCAATCGGTATCGATGCCGATGCCCGTGTCTTGCACTTGAAAATAGAGGGTCGTCTGACGGGAGGTCGTGGCGATCGCGCTGACATCGATCGAGACACCGCCGCGATCGGTAAATTTAATTGCATTACCGATTAAGTTGGTCAAAATTTGCCCCAATCGCGTCGGATCGCCCTGCAAATGATTGGGGATGGTGGGTTCGATCCGACAGCTCAATTCGATCCCTTTAGAATAGGCATTATTTGCCAGCACGTCGATCGTTTGTTCGACTGTTTCGGTGAGATTAAAGTCGATTTCTTCGAGGTGCAGTTCGCCCGCTTCGATTTTGGAAAAGTCGAGGATCTCGTTAATAATATTTAACAAATTATCGGAGCTGCACCGAATTGTTTCGACAAAACCGTGCTGTTCATCATTCAGTCTGGTATCTAATAATAATTCCGTAAAACTAATAATCCCATTCATCGGCGTCCGAATTTCATGGCTCATATTGGCCAAAAACGCGCTCTTCATTTTGCCCGCAGATTCGGCTAGCTGGCGAGCTTTTTCGAGGGCAATGTTTTCCTTGGTTAATTCCTGCCGACTGTGCCGTTCGCGCTCGATCAATAATGACTGAAGTTGTTTCGAGGTGGTGATGTCTTCAATAACTAATAAAAACCCCGAAACCACCGCAATATCTTCGATTTTCTTGCCATCGATGATATCACGTTGGATTTCTTGCCAATTGAATAGAGCTTCGATTTTGAGCGTAAAAAACTTGTCTTTGTGCCGCACTTCCTTGGCGGGTAAACTTTGGTAAGTATGCAGATCGGCTAGATGTTCTTCCCATTCATTGGCCGTCAACCACTGGGGAATCAGACAGTGCTCAATCTTATCGCCGATATTAATATTTAAAAGCTGGGAAGCGACGGAATTGCAAAACCACACCGTACCATCTAATTCGGTCGCGAGGAGTCCCATCGATAAACTGTGGGCGATCGCCGTTTGGGCGGATTGGGCGCGGCCTAATTCGGCGGCGAGGGTGGCTAATTTCGCTACTTTGCCGACGGGAATCGGCGGCAACATTTGGCGTTCTCCCACGCGGGGTGTATGGGCGACGAGATTGATTTGATGGGTTTGCCAGAGCCTGTCGATTTCGCGCTTGACCAAAAAATCGGTGTATTGGCGTTCGCAATAAGCAACACCCACGCTCGTCAATAGTGCCAGGATAATCGGGGCGGTCACTGGCAGCAGATAATTATTTGCCAACGCGATGGTGACGATCGCCACCCAACCACCACTCAAGCCAAATACCGCCAGTAAGCGTTGACCGTGGGTAAGCCGACTGAGCCGGTCGCTCAGGAGCGGACTGATGACCAATAGTCCCAATAGCAGCCACTCACCGGGCACGACCTGTAACTGTGCTTGCTGGAGGAGATTATCGACGATCGCAGCATGGAGATAAATACTGGCCGCGCCGTCAGCCCGATCGAAAGGAGTATCGATCCGCTGGGCATTATTCCCGGTGACCCCTACCAAGACAATTTTGTTGTTAAATCCTTTTTCCAGTCGTTGTTTATCGCGTTCGTCCTTGGGTTGGAGGATCGAACTCAACGAATAGTGGTTGACTTTGGCAACTTTACCAGGCCAATTAATCCAGAAATTGCCATCATTTACGGGACGTTGGATCTCTGGTGCATTGCTGAGATTGTGGCCTTCAACTGCCATCCAAGCTAATGAATAGACCCGATTTTTATAGGATTGAATCTGTCGAATCGTGCCGTCATTACTTTTGATTTTGTCGATATGGCCGACAGCTTGGGCAGCGGCTTTAAGTCTGCGGGTCGGCAAGATCGGCGTATTGTGTCCGTCCCAACTTTGGGCGAGAATCACCGCTTTGTGATTATTAATTGCGGCGATCAATTCATTATCTTCGGGGGCGATCTCGTTAAAGACCTGCTCGAAGGCGATCGTACTCGCATTATACTTAGTGAGAATTTTGACTAATTTGGCATAGTACGATCGATTATTTGGTAAGTCTCGATATTTGGCCATACTCGCATCATCGATTTCCACCACCACCACGCGATCGTCCCAGGCTCTTTGGCCGCGCAATTGGGTCAACCGATTGTAAGCAAAATCTTCCATCGGTGCTGTCGCACCAAGCTGCACTAGTCCGATCGCGATCGCGGCGGCAATTGGCCCAGGCAGCCACCGCCATCCAGATCGCAGTTGGTCTGGGAACTGTGCCGAAAGATGAGTAAATCGGGTGAGATAGTTCAAGGTGAATGCAGGTGGATTCGGTAGATGGTGGGGACAAGTAACAGTGACAACAACCCGATCTCAGTGAGTTATCGTAGTCTTAATCAGAATAACTGGAATCTAAATACTTTGAATCGGCAACATAGCGGTTAAAACTTGCTTAATTAGCGGATCGGAAACGAGTTGGTGAGCCAGATCGTCCGGTCGATATTCGATCGTCTTGGTTGCACCGATCTGGGTAGGCAGAATAAAGACGCCTTTACCAGCTTGGACTTTTTTATCGGCTTTGAGTGCCGCAATTATCTGATCGATATTCGCTGGCTCGATCGCGGTGGGTAATGCGGCGACAGTCAAACCAGCGTTTTGGAGCACGGTAGATTGGCGGTTTGCGTCTGCTGCCGTCCACAAATTGAGTTTGAGCGCGAGTTCGCCAGCGGCGATCGTGCCTAGCGCGACCGCTTCGCCATGATTGACGACCTGATAGCCGGTGACACTTTCGATCGCGTGACCGATCGTATGTCCGTAGTTGAGCGTCGCCCGCAATCCCTGAGTTTCGTGCTCGTCTTTACTCACAATATCGGCCTTGGCTGCCGCCGATCGCGTGAGAATCGTCGCCAGCAGTAAGGGATCGATTTGGGCTTGGGTGAGGCTGGGAGCGGACTCTAATAACTCAAATAACTCTGGATCGCCGATGACTCCATACTTAACAACTTCGGCCATCCCCGCTCGAAATTCACGGGCGGGGAGCGTCGCTAAAACCTGCGGATCGGCGAGCACCAGTCTTGGTTGGTGAAAAGCCCCGATCAGATTTTTGCCGTTGGGGTGATTGACACCAGTTTTACCACCGATCGACGAATCGACGATCGCGAGTAAGGTCGTCGGTACCTGCACCACATTCAGCCCCCGCAGCCAAGTAGCCGCCGCAAAACCCGTCATATCTCCAATCACCCCGCCACCCAAAGCCAACAGCGTAGAAGAGCGTTCTAGGCCATGTTCCAGCGCATGGTCGTAGATGTGCTCGATCGATCTGAGGTTTTTGGATTTTTCGCCGTCGGGTAATTCACAATAGGAGACTTCAAAATTGGCGCGCTTGAGTGCAGAGATCGCGCGTTCTCCATACAAACCAAACACAGTCGGGTTCGAGACGATCGCGATCTTCTCGCCGATCTTGACTCGCCCTGCCTGCTCTGACTGCGACTGGACGTGGCGATACTTTTCGCCCAAGCGATCGAGATTGCCAGTCTCGATCGAGATTTCATAACTACGTTCGCCATGTACGCCTAAATTAACTTGCATCATTACTTCTATAGAATGGCAGGAGTGGTGTAACAGTTGAGAGTTTGACCGGAAGATCCTCGGAACGTCTCCATCCGGAGCAGGGTTGACAGAGCGTTGCCATTGGGAAATCCACTGGTTGACGAGCAATCGAGATCGTCGCTAACAAGCGATCGATTGCGGTGGCTACTAGCGTGCGATCAATTAAATCGTGCCAACTGCTCGCCAGTAGTTTAAATTGTAGATCCAGCGGGCAACAATCCGATCTGGTCATCAGCGATCGGCCTGAGCGCAGAATCGATCGATCTCGATCCGCTCGGCTCCAGTCAGTGATTTAATGGTACTTGAATAGTTATTATCTGTGGAGTTTTAGAGCTATGTCTGGCGCGATCGTCTATCTCGGTTTTATCGGTGTGATGTTTGGCATTGCGATGGGTCTATTTTTCGGCCTCAAATTTGCCAAAGTCATCTAGGCGTGATGGCTAGTCATGCAGTGACTAGTCAATTACCTAGCTCTAATTACATTCACCTTTCCTACATTGCCGCACCCATGAAATCTTACCTCGCTGCTGCTGTGCAGATGACCAGCATCCCGGATCTAACCAAAAATCTAGCTGCCGCTGAAGAACTAATCGAATTAGCCGTTCGGCGAGGTGCTGAGTTAGTCTGTTTGCCCGAAAATTTTGCATTCTTGGGCACAGAAGAAGATAAAGTTGACCAGGCTGAGTCGATCGCTACTCAAACCGAGAAATTTCTCAAAACCACCGCTCAAAAGTTTCAAGTGACTCTGGTTGGTGGTGGCTTCCCCGTGCCTGTCGGCACCGAGGGCAAGGTTTACAATACTGCCCTCCTCGTCGGCCCCAGCGGTGAAGAACTCAGCAGATATGAGAAGGCACATTTATTTGACGTCGATCTCCCCGATGGCAATACCTATCACGAGTCCAGCACAGTGATGGCGGGGATGAAATTACCAGATGTTTATCATTCCCCGCAACTCGGTGGACTTGGTTTATCGGTCTGCTATGACGTCCGATTTCCAGAGTTATACCGCCATCTATCCAAATTAGGCGCGGATGTGTTGTTTGTCCCAGCCGCTTTTACCGCCTACACTGGCAAAGATCACTGGCAAGTCCTGCTCCAAGCACGAGCGATCGAAAATACTTGCTATGTAATCGCCCCCGCTCAAACAGGCACTCACTATGCCATGCGGCAAACCCACGGCCACGCGATGATTATCGGTCCTTGGGGCGTAATTCTCGCTGACGCTGGCGATCTCCCTGGAGTCGCGATCGCCGAAATCAGCCCGCAGCGACTAGCTCGCGCCCGCGCCCAAATGCCCTCACTCCAACACCGAGTTTTTTCGTAGAATTAAGGGGGAAGATAATTGATAATTGATAATTGATAATTGGGTTATTAGAGTGGGGATTTAGCAGATGCATTTTCGGACGGGTTTCCCGTCCATGAAAATGCACCAAGCAAAACCCTGTTCTTTGTTACCAAACTACTCCCCACTCCTTGCCCCCATTTAAAAATGACCGCTAACAACATTCAACTAATCAATATCGGTGTCAGCCTCATCTTGGTAGTGATGACATTCTTATTTATCTTTCGGATCGTCCTCACTTGGTATCCGCAAGTCGAAAGTCAAAAATTACCGTTTAGCCTCGTAATTGCCCCAACAGAGCCATTTCTAGCCCCTTCTCGCAAACTGATTCCGCCGATTGGTGGTGTCGATATTACCCCGATTGTCTGGGTCGGGATCGTCAGTTTGATTCGGGAAGTTTTAGTCGGACAACAAG
>NZ_JANNDR010000455.1:0-16499 GCF_031378165.1 Chamaesiphon sp. OTE_75_metabat_556 | reverse complement strand
AGTAAACTATTTGCAGCAGGGGGTGTCGTGATGTAAATAGTTTACTGATGTCCATAAGTTAGGGATAATAATTTGTGTTTTAATTGCATTAACAAACGATCGAGTTACAAGAAAATATTGGCGCGAATAATGCCTTTGATCGGTTTGCCAGATGGCTGGAATTGCATTCGCTCGATCCCGTTTAGGACAGTTTGATCGAGTTGGGGATTGCCACTCGATTTGGCAATTTCGGCAGCAGTAACAATTCCATTAGCATCGATCGTCACCCGAATTCTGAGCCGATCTTTGCCGCTATCGCGATCTTGTAAATCTTGCAGTTTGGCAATTTGGCAATTCTGAATACACTGCAACCCAGAATTACCAGATCCATTACCGGAATTACCAGATCCATTGCCGGAATTGTTGCCAGTTGCCACGCCACCAATCTTGCCATCGGCTTTACCTACAGCATTCACAGCTCCTGGATTACCTGTTGAGGCACCATTGTTGGTATTAGAGCGATCTCCGCTGGTATTGGTGGACGACATCGCGCTGCTATTAACTGGATTAGTGCCGCTTTGCTTGGGTACCACGCCGCCACCAGTCGGATTACTGGGTTTAACCTGTCGAGCATTATTACTACCTACCAGCGGATTGTCGTTGGCGGAGCCTGTCATGCTGACAATCGATCTGGGCGGATCTTTTGGTTGCTGGAGATTGTTAGCCGATCTCGTTAGTGGCTTTGATATTGCGGGGGTGGGCTGAATCGGTTCGATCGATCGATCTGATGTCAGCGGTGTGGGGCTGGGTAAAGGATTGGCTGGTAGCGGATTCGATGCTCTCGCTTGTTCTGATGAGTCAGATCGAGCGGGAATGGGTGAATTAACTGGTGTCGGGGTAAATTTAGCTGTGGATTGAGGTTTTGGTGAGATCGGGAAGGAGAAAGATCTAGTTGGGGGTGACGACGATCGATCGTCCCGCACGGCTGCACCGAAATTGCTGGGGAAGGGTAAATTAGCCTTGCTGATCGGCATCCGGTTCGGCTGGGCTTTGGGTTTAGTTGGTGGCGATCCTGGCTTGAAAATCTTGATAGTGGCGATCGCGATTGCAGGGGATAGTGGTTTCGGTGTGGATGATGGCTTGACTCCGATGCCTGTGGGAGTGGATTTGGGCTTGATGACGGTCTGTTTTGGCGGAGATTTAACCCGCTTGGGGGCACTCGATCTCTTGACGATTGCTGGCACGATCTTGGTTGGTGTCGGCGTGGGAATAACTGGACTCAGCGGCTGGTTAATAGCGGGTTTTGAGGCAATCTCGATCGGTGGTGTCGATTTTACTGGTGCGATCTCTACGGGTTCGACTAGCGTAATTTCGATCGGTTCATCTCCCGTGCTCGCTGGTTGCCACCAGTGAGCAAGCCCCCAGATCAAGCCGAGATGGAGCAGCGACGAACTACCAAACCCAATGGCGAGGATCGATCTCAGTTGTCGAGAATTGTGGTGATTAGACGATCGCATATACTTTTAGAAATTAGCGGAAACCCCAATTCGATAAGTTCTCCCAGGGCTATAAATCCGATTGACTTTTTCGTACTGAACGTCAGCGAGATTTTCAACATAGAGATTGAGTCCGATCCTCTCGCTCACTGGTATCCGTGCGCCCAGATCCAAATTGAAGAAAGATGGCACAAAATCGGTACTAGTTTGATTGGTGCTGGCAAATAAGGCGCGGCGCGTTCCCGCATTGTAGTTAGTGAGGAGATTGACTTCCCAGCCTTGATTGGCATAGCCGATGCCCAACTGAGCGACAGAATAGGGTACTAAAGCCAACTGCAAGCCCCGATCGGTACCTGTTTGAATTTTAGCGTCAGTGTAAGTATAGTTGGCAAATGCCGACCATTGGGGTGTGAGTTGTTGCTTGAAGCCGATTTCGATGCCATTGGTGCTTACCTGCCCGATATTCGCCCACTGGGTGACAGTCGAACTCACTGCCTGAGTCGCTAATCGATCGTTGAGATTGCTCCCAAAGTAGGTAATCGTCCCCGTAGATGTGGGACTAAATGCCAGATCGAAACCCGCCGTCCAGGTGGCACCCGTTTCTGGTTTGAGATTGGGATTGGGGAACCAGCCGTGGACGGTATCATAGAGATAGAGTTGGTCGAGTCCGGGGTTGCGTTGGGCACCTGCGACGGAGGCGCGGAGGGCTAAATTAGGCGCAATATCCCAACGGGAGCCAAGACTGGGATTGAGATAATTACCAAATTGCGAGTTAAAGTTTTGTCGGAAGCCTAAATCTACAGCGACTCTGTCGGTAATTTTCCAAGTATCGACAGCAAATAGAGCCGTATTGAAAACATTCCGATTTTCGACATCATTAAAAGCAATCCGGGCGGGAACGGTACTAACTGACGAGCCACTGAGTTGCCGATTTTGGACTTCACCACCCCATCGGAGGGTATTAGTTGTCGAAGTTTTCCAGTTGTGGTCGATTTTGCCAGTGACAGCTTGGGTATCGAGCGTACCCGTACGGCTATTGGTACCACTAGGCCCATAGGTATTAAAATAATCTTGGTTATAACTAATGGTGGTATTGAGAATCGAACTTTGGTCGCTGCTGAGTTGAGATCGCCAATTCAAGCCGAAATTGAGTGCGTCATGATTCAATCTATCGAGTTGGGAGGGAAATCCAAAGTAGATTAGACCCCGCCGACTAGTGATTTTGGTAACATCAAAATCGAGCTGGTGACGATCGTTAATTGCCGCTGAAATATTCCCAGAATAACTAGTTCTATCTGTATCGGCATTAATTAGTTTACCGGTGGTGGCATCGCGATTGGCAGCACCAACGGGGACGCTATAGTTGTTATCAATTTTATATTTTTCGACACCAATTCGATAGTTTAATTGCCGACTGCCACCTGTATAACTCGCTCGATAATCCTGCCGACCATAGGAGCCGAGTTCTGCCGATACATTGGTTTCTGGCTTGCCTTTATAAGTCTTAGTGATAATATTTACCACGCCCCCGAAGGCTTCCGAACCATAGATAATATTACTCGCACCACTAGAAAGTTCGATCCGATCGATTGCATCGACGGGAATACTATTGAGATCGGTCGCTCCATGATAAGTACTTACATTAGTGCCGATCGAGCGACCATTGAGCAGGATAATAAATTGGTTCGTCGATGCCCCACGATAATAAGTTCCGGTGTGAATATCTGCCCCATAACCGACATCATTAATCGCAAAGCCTGGTAAATTATTGAGGGCATCAGCGGCATTTTTCGCGCCTTGGCGATCGATTTGTTGCCGCTCGATCGTGTAAATTGGCGCAGACTTGGGCAATTCGATCCGCCGTTCGCCAGTAATGTCGATCGTCAATTCTGGTTCTGCGGCATCAGTTGGCAGTGGTGCCGCCTTTACGCAGCGGTCATCGGCAACAATCGATCCGGCACAACTGATCGCGATCGACATCACCACTAATCTATTCACGATCGTCACCAGCCAATTAATTTGTCGAATCAAGATATTTACACCTTTTTGAAAAGATTTCGGCAATAACCACCTACCGAATGCGGTTCGCACTGGCACTGACGTGTCTTGCTAACCCCTTGAAGATTGTGGGTGGAATTGTCGCTACTGTCAAAAGACAGGCCGTCAAACCTCTCAAGTCGATTCTTGCGGTAATCTAGGGAAAAGCTCGCATAAACATGGCATGGTTCCTTTACCCAAATACCGACCCAAACAGCTCTCCCTGGGGCCATTAGAAACAGAAATTCTCAAAATTGTGTGGGAATTGGATTCAGCGACAGTCAAAGATATTCACGATCAGATTTTGAGCGATCCCGATCGGGAATTAGCGTATGCTTCGGTGACTACCGTCCTCAATCGACTCACTCAAAAAGGCTGGCTCAAATGCGATCGTCAAGAACGTAGCTTCATTTGGCAACCGCTACTTTCAGAAGCTCAAGCCCAAGCCATTCAAGCCTACGAACAGTTACAGCAATTTTTGGCGATCGGCAATCCCGATATAGTTGCCGCTTTTGCTGACGATCTCGATCGCGCTAGTATCGACCAAATCGAAGCGATCGCCCAAAAACTCACCGCCATCCGCAAGGCTCAGGAGGAACAGTAATGCATCTAATTGTGTTAACAGCTATTTTGACGATTGTTTGGCTACTGCGATGCACTTGGTCGGCAACCGATCGTCACAATTGTGTCGGGCAAACAACCCTAGTCATCTTTTTATTGCCGCCCCTGTCGCTATTTACTAGTGCGATCTCCATCATTTGGATGGGACCCCACGGCCGGATGGTGTGGGTAGGAAATGACTGGTTGAGCTATGCTCTGGCAATCGGCTTTTTAGGCTACGCTGTCATTAACTTACTCGATCTGGCTAGTTCCGGTTGGCGGATGCTCCACCAGATCCGCACTTACTCGATCGTCACATTGGGAGCGAGCAACGTTCGCCTGCTCGACATTGCTACGCCCCATAGTGCCCAAATCGGCTTTTGGGAACCAGAATTGGTCATCACTCAGGGTTTACTAGACACTCTCACTACCGAGCAGCTAGCCGCAGTTTTGGCACACGAGCAAGCACATTATCATTACCGCGATACCTGGTGTTTTTTCTGGCTGGGGTGGCTGCGACAGATGACCGCATGGCTACCGCAAACTGAAGCGATCTGGCAACAACTCATCATCTTGAGAGAACTCCGCGCCGATCGCTGGGCAGCCGATCGTACCGATCCCCTCGTCGTCGCCACCGCCCTCCTCGCGATCGTCCAAAACACGCCAGTATTTACGGAAAATATCTGTGCTGCATTTAGTCAAGCTGTCTCGCCAGATCGGCTTACCCAAAGGATTGACGCCCTGCTCGATCGGGTAACAACCCACCCTGAAACCGATACTGATGTCGAACCGCGCCACTATATATCTGCATGGGCATGGTTGCTCGTCGCGGTATTGCCATTACTCACCATTCCTTTTCATAGCTAGCTTAAATGTTAGAGCGAATCTCGATCGACCGAAGATCGAGAAGAACTAAAATCTGGTAGCCTAGAGAAAATTGATTCAGATTGCCACCCTTGCTCATTCACATCTTGCAGCAACCTGCAACGCCCGACCAGATCGCTCAGATGCTTCAAGCCAATCGCTACTATATTAAAACAGTTGTAGATATCCAGCTTCAAATCTTGGCAGGTGGTGGTGAAATGCACTCGGACTGTGAAATAGTTCTACTCGATAATGGCAGTCAACAAACAGATATTTGGGGTGCAAGTTGGAATCCAATTTCTCAAGAAATTTTCTATGAATCAATGGTTAACCTCCGTCCGCGTCAAAATAGATCGATGGAAATTTTAGATCCCTCGATCCGCGAGCAAGTTGCCCGAGTCATCCACCATTTGTTAGAAGACTTATGAATAATTGGACTGAAGCAGAAATAGCATTTCGATGCCAAAGATTATCTGTACGAATGGAGCAACTGGCACAGAACTTGACTCTTATGGGATCTCTGAGTGCCCAGAATGTTGAGGGAGAGACAGTATTAGCAATTTTGAGAGAAAATAAGGCTTTTCTAGAATTAACAGCGATCGATTTAGATATAGATAGTGCCTTCGAGCTAGCACAAATGCAACGCCAACTGTCCCAATGGCATATTCATTGGGATGAGATCTGGAATAGCAATATAAGTCATCAAGAAATATCAGCTTTGTGTTTAATTTGGGCAAATAGAATCCAAGAAATGTCTATCGTTCTGGTTTGATATTTTTCAAATTACCGTATGCAAATAGATTACGCCATTTGTAGGGTCGGGTTTATGCCATCAATATCGAATGTAATAAAAATCTAATTCAAACCCGACCTCCCCTACCAATCGCTATAAATCACATCCCCTCAAGGAGAAAATATAGTGACAGATTTCCCGCGCTGCGACAGATTTGATATAATTAAAGATAGCAAATATTGTAATGATACGAGATTAATCCGATCGAATGTTAGAACTAAAATTAGAACGACTTCGCAATCTATTTGTCGAAATGGATCGAGCGTTAATTGCTTATTCTGGTGGGATTGATAGTACCTTAGTTGCCAAAGTTGCCTATGATGTTTTAGGCGATAGAGCCTTGGCTGTCACTGCCAAATCACCATCATTATTACCTGAAGAATTAGAAGATGCGATCGAGCAAGCTAGATCGATCGGGATCGCGCATCAGATTGTCGAAACTCACGAAATGGACAATCCTAATTATTCATCCAATCCCGTCAATCGTTGCTATTTTTGTAAGAGCGAACTCCACGATACACTCAAGCCTTTAGGATTGAAACTCGGCTATAGTTATGTCGTCGATGGTGTTAATGCTGATGACTTGCAAGACTACCGCCCAGGAATTCAAGCCGCCCAAGAACGGGGGGCACGATCGCCTTTAGCCGAACTAGCTATTACGAAAATGGAAGTCCGCGAGATTGCTAAGTTTCTAGGTTTGTCCTGTTGGAATAAACCCGCTCAACCTTGCCTGAGTTCGCGATTTCCTTATGGTGAAGAAATCACGATTCCGAAGTTAAATCGCGTGGGTAGAACGGAGATCTATTTACGCAGGTTGGGATATGAAAATGTTCGCGTACGATCGAGTGAGGATACCGCCAAAATCGAATTACCAGCCGAATTAATTCAGCAGTTTGTAGCTAATACAAATTTAATTGAATTGACAGAAACCTTTCGGTCGTTCGGATTTGTTTACGTCACTCTCGATCTAGAAGGATATCGCAGCGGCAAATTAAATCAGGCAATCCCCCAAGTCGCTAATTAAGCTGGATCTAGCGATTGACTATCAACTATCAACTATCAACTATCAACTAATTACCCCTGCTTATTGAGTCGATCGAGTAACCACAACGAACAGACGATCGCGATAAAATGAGCGGTAATGATGTGAGTATTCGCCAGCACGATCAAAATATCCAATGGTTGAATAATTTTACTCAGGGCATCAGCACTAAAGGTGGCAAACCCGATCGAGGAAGAGAGTGATTTCCCCAGTAGTGTCCCCGCGATCGATTCTGCGGCCATCACACTCGACCCCATCCCCAGCACCGAAGAGATCAGTCCCCACTGGACGAGTTTGATTGTCGCTGCTCGCTTCGGACGCAGATCGGGATTCTTGAGCTTGCGGGAAGTCATCACATAGCGAAATGACCAGTAAGTGCTCACGTATAGCACCAGCAACCCACCTACCGCAAATAGCAGACTGCCACCCGTACCAGGATTAGTCGCCCCAGTACTGGCGAGGGGAATCGCAAATAGAAAGATCAAACTGGCAACTACTGCCAGGGCAAGTTGCAACCAAAAGCCAGCCCAACCGACCCTCCGGAGCTGGGCGGCAATTTTTCTAACTGTTTGGGGGGTGTTACCGTTAATTTCCAAGTCTGACATAAATATTAGTTAAGTAATAAGAAGTTATCAATAAGAAAATAGAATAATTGTCCCTGGACATAAATTGAATGAGTTAAGCTAGAAACTGGGTACCTATATTTGTTCGCGCATCGGCTGGGACGAATCGCTCGCGCAGCGTCTCTGTAGAGAATTGACTCGTTCTGATGGACATACTCCATAATTTTACTCCTGTCTTGTTTTGACAGATCTGTTCTCAATTTACAAAAGCAACATTTACACGATCGATATTCTATCGAGCTTTCGGGCTTGGTAAGGATTGAAACCTAAGTAAAAATGGGTTTACCAACATTATAAGGTTGTAATAGCTATGAACTTTGAAGATATCTACTGCTTTTTCCGCAACCCGCCACCACTCTACCTCAATCAAGAGTTGGCGGTTTGTTACATTCTCGACATTTTGCTTCAAGACGATTCTTATGGTACTGAATTGATCGCTAGACTGGAGCACGAATCTTCAACCTACCGCCTTTCAGATACCGTTTTGTATAGTGCGATTAAATTTTTGGAAGCGAACGGCACGATCGTTGGCTACTGGAAAAAAGTAGAAGGTCGCGGTCGTCCGCGCCGGATGTATCAAATCGATCCGGAATGGACGGCTAAAGCCAAGGAACTTGCCCACTTCTGGCAACGATATTCTAGCGGTCATCCGACAGCTAAGAATACATCTGCTTTCGATAGTCGCGCATTATCCGTCGGTAGCTAGCTAAACATGGGGATAGCGGATGAGATTTCGCTCTCGTCTGCTATCCCCATTTTAAATTTGAATAGTAAACGATCGGCAGGTAACATACCTGCTTTTTTGTTTGTCAAATTTCCTAGCTTAAATTGTGGCATCGATCTAAATTGGAGGTAGCGACGATCGCCTAAACCGACATTCAGGATTTGATTTTCGACATCAATGAGCAAGTCGAAAATTTTCCCACAGCCGAATCGAGCCTCAATTCTTAACTCTCAACTATTGCAAGCATGGCTAATCGACGGATTTTACTCTGGCATCGCAACGATCTGCGCTTGCATGATAATCAACCGCTAACTCAGGCACTCCAAGCTAGTGATAGCGTAATCCCCTTATATTGCTTTGACGATCGCCAATTTGGGCAGACGCAGTTTGGATTTTCCAAAACGGGTAAATTTCGCGCACAATTCCTCCTCGAAAGCGTTGCCGATCTCCGGCAGTCCTATCAGACTCACGGGAGTAATTTAGTCGTGCGACGGGGTTTACCCGAACTAATTATTCCCGAACTAGTCCAGAGCTTGAAGATTACCGACGTTTATTACCAACGTGAAGTCACCAGCGAAGAATTGGCGGTCGAGCAGGCACTAGCCGCAGCGTTACCAGCAGAAGACGTCAACCTGCGATCTTTTTGGGGTCACACCCTCTATCACATCGACGATTTGCCATTTTCGCTATCCGATCTGCCCGAACTATTTACCAAATTTCGGAAAGATATCGAGCGCGAGTGCCAGCTTCAACCAGCTTTAGCCACACCAGCCAGTTTACCACCGCTACTGGTAGATCTGGATCTCGGACATCTACCCAGTTTGGCCGATTTGGGGCTGGAAGCACCTCAATTTGACTCGCGGGGCGTTTTGGCATATCACGGTGGTGAAACGGCTGGAATCGAGCGATTGGATAACTATATCTGGCAACACGATCGCTTGCGGATCTACAAAGAAACTCGCAATGGCATGTTGGGTGCAGACTACTCTTCCAAATTTTCCGCGTGGCTGGCGTTGGGCTGTCTGTCCCCTCGGTACATTGCCGCCCAAGTCAAAAAATATGAGGACGAACGGATCGAGAATGATTCGACTTATTGGTTGATTTTTGAATTATTATGGCGTGATTATTTTCGATTTATTTGTGCCAAACATGGTAACGATATCTTCAAACGATCGGGACTCCAAGGAGTGGATCTGAGCTGGCAGCAAGATTGGGAGCGATTTGATTTGTGGCGAGAGGGTAAAACCGGATTTCCGCTGGTAGATGCGAATATGCGCGAGATCGCCGCTACTGGATACATGTCCAATCGCGGTCGCCAAAACGTTGCTAGTTTCCTCACCAAGAATCTGGGTATCGATTGGCGGATGGGTGCCGAATGGTTTGAATCGTTACTGATCGATTACGACGTTTGTAGCAATTGGGGTAATTGGAACTATACTGCTGGCGTGGGAAATGATGCGCGCGGTTTTCGGTTTTTTAATATCATCAAACAGTCCCAAGATTACGATCGCGAGGGTAAATACGTCAAACATTGGCTCCCCGAACTAGCCCAAATTCCCGCAGCTAAAGTACACGAACCTTGGAAACTTTTACCAGTCGAACAAGAAAGATTTGGCGTGCGAATCGGGGTAGATTATCCCCAACCAGTAGTAGATTTATTCAAGTCCGCTCGATCGAATGAACTAATTTATAATCTGGCTTTCGACATGCCGACTAGTTCCAGCAATCGCCCCATTCCCAAACGTCGTTCTAAGTAAAGTAGATCTATGTATTTGACAAGCATAGATTGAGTAGTAAATTATGGATGCTCATCTATCCTAAAGCCTAAAACCTAATTCCTAAACTGGTAAAATCGATCGCTGACAACTCGGACAAACTGCATGAATCGTCAACTGACAATCGAGGAGATGATAGCCTTCTTTTTTAGAAGTTTTATCGCCGATTTTCAAGACTGATTCGTTTTTAAATTCGATCGTTTGATTGCAGCGAACGCAGATGAGATGATGGTGATGGTGATAGGGTTGATTGATTTCATAGTGTTTATGGTCTTCCGCCAGTTCCAACTCGCGCAAAATCCCCATCCGCGCCATCAGTTTGACGGTGCGGTAGATAGTGGATAAACTGATATCGTGCCCTTCACTTTTGAGCAGTTCATATAGCTCTTCGGCACTGAGATGTTTGCCAGCAGCTAAATTCTGAAAAATATCGAGAATGACTTCACGTTGGGGCGTCAGTCGCCAGCCTCTTTCATGTAACTCAGCTTTGAGAGAGTCTGCTGTATAGAATGACATGCTCATCACCTGATTTCGATAGTCAATTCTTATCATATCGGACTTGGGGCCTATTTGCAAGAAGCAAGCCTTATTGAGAATAACTCTCTTTTAAGTCTATGTTTTACCTCAGTTACTATTAGTAATACTTACCTAAATATTTACTAGTGAATGCGATCGAATCTGGGTGACTAAATCACTGAGGTCATCGCGATCTAAGCGATAACTGAGCGGATGGGCGATTAGTCTGGCACTGCTATGAAAGAGCGTTTCAATCTCGATCAAACCGTTCTCTCTGAGCGTTTTGCCCGTCGAAACCAGATCGATAATTGCTTCTGACATGCCAGTAATCGGACCTAATTCTACCGAACCAGATAAGGGGACGATTTCGACAGGTAAATCGATGCTATCGAAGTACTCGCGAGCACAATGCACGAAGGTCGAAGCGACGCGACCATGTGCGGGTAAATCCAAACTATTCCGGTAGGGACTACTGGCTTTAACAGCGACCGATAATCGACACGTCCCAAACTTGAGATCGACTAATTGGGCGACTTGAGGCGTTTTTTCGCGCAGGACATCATAACCGACCACCCCCAATTGCGCTTGTCCGTATTCCACATACACGGGGACATCATGATTGCGTACTAATAAAGCTTTTGCTCGATTGGTCGGATCGACGATCTGGAGTTGGCGATTGTCTTTTTCCAGGAAGGCACTAAAGTCTAAACCAACAGTCTGAAATAGCTGGATACAATCTTTGAGCAAACCACCTTTTGGTAAGGCTACGGTAATCATTTAGGGGATAGGGGGATGGGGAGACTGGGGGACTGGGGGACTGGGGGACGTACTAGTGATGATATTCAAACTCTATTCACTATTCACTATTCACTATTCACTATCCACTATTCACTATTCACTCATTCACTTGCAACCAGTCTTCTACTATTTTGTTGATGGATGATGCGATCGATTGTGCCGAGGGGGATAGCGGCAATTAGTTTGCGGGTGTATTCGGTGTTGGGAGATTTGTAGATAGTGGCAGCCGCTTCAAGTTCTTCGATTTTACCGCGATTCATCACCATAATCCGATCGCTCATAAACTTGACCACACTCAGGTCGTGGGAGATAAAAATATAGGTGAGATTGAATTCGCCTTGTAATTCTTTGAGCAGGTTTAGGACTTGTGCCTGCACGGAGACGTCGAGGGCGGATACGGACTCATCACAGATGATGAATTTGGGATTGAGAGCCAGGGCACGGGCGATACAGACGCGCTGACGTTGACCGCCGGATAGTTGGTGGGGATAGGAGTTGAGATAGTCTGAACTCAAACCAACTCGTTGTAAGAGATACTCCGCCCGTTCTTGGCGTTGCGATTTGCTTTTAATCGTGCGATGAATCACTAGCGGTTCGATAATCAAATCGCGAATATTCATCCGAGGATTGAGGGCACTAAATGGATTTTGGAAGATAATTTGCAAGTCTCGTCGGAGAATTTGCATCGCTTCGCCGTGGAGCGTAGTGATATCTTGGCCATGAAATTCGATCGAGCCTTGTTGCGGTTCGATTAATCTCAAGATCGTTCGCGCGAGGGTACTTTTACCGCAGCCAGATTCACCGACTAATCCAAGTGTTTCACCTGGATAAACATCAAAATCAATATCGTCAACTGCCCATGTATATTGCTGGCGATCTTTACCAAACATGCCTTGGGCGGGAAAGCCAACTTTTAAATTTCTAACTGATAAAATTGGGGTGGATTTATGCTCGATAGTTGGCGTTGTCAATGGGCGAATATTCACGGGAATATCTTGATTGATAACGGCGGCTGGCTGAACTTTTTCGACAATCTTCACTACCCCATTAGCATCAACCTGCTCTTCCATAAAATCCCGAATCGTTGGTAAAATCTTGGACTCACGATCGAGACGTGGCCGACATGCTAGGAGACTCTTAGTGTAAGGATGGACTGGATTTTGAAATAGCTCGACGATCGGTTGACATTCGACGATTTTACCCTTATACATCACCGCTACTACATCAGCAATCTCGGCGATAATCCCCAGATCGTGCGTGATGAAAATCATCGCCATCCCACGCCTGTCGCGTAATTCTTGGAGGAGTTCGAGAATAGTAGCTTGAACGGTGACATCTAGAGCGGTTGTCGGTTCGTCAGCAATTAATAAAGTCGGATTACAAGAAATCGCCATCGCGATCGTTACTCGTTGCAATTGTCCGCCCGAAAGTTGGTGGGGATAACGTTCCAACCAAGCTAATTTTTGCGCGTTAATAATTTGATTGAGTTCGCGATCGCTCGGCGGAGCCAACGAGATATCGTCAGGATGTTTTTTAGAATTACTCGACTCAATGCTGGCTAAATATTCTGCCCGCAACCGATCGTCGCTAGGGATTAATTTGACCTCTTGCAAACTAAAGACTGCTAACCGCCGCGCTTCTGCTGTTGAGACCGATTGGTGTTGGGTAATTGCTTCTATTAGTTGATAACCGATCGTAAATACCGGATTGAGCGCGCTCATCGGCTCTTGAAAAATCATCGCCATCCGGTCGCCGCGATAACCCGCCAGTTGGGATGGTAGTAATTGCAATAAATCGACAGCTCGTTCGGGGGTCGATCCCACCCCATCCTGAAACCACACCTCACCAGATGTAACCCGCGCCGAGTTGGGCAGCAATCCCATTATCGCCAGCGACGTCACCGACTTTCCCGAACCCGATTCCCCCACAATTCCCAGCGTTTGCCCAGGTTGAAGCGTCAACGAAATCCCATCGATCGCGGGTTGCTGGGCACCTAAAAATTCTACCCGTAAATTACGAACATCAAGAACGGTTGGACGGTGGGGGAGCCGCTCTGTTCGCGAAGCGTAAGAAGAATCGGTCATAGGGATAGGGATAAAATAAGGTTGAGGCGATCGAGTATTTCGATCTGACAATATCGATCGCTCGCGATTTGATGCTCAGTTTAACATTAACTAATCGAAAATTAGGGCACATCCAAGCTGCTAAACTGGTCGCTAATAGCTAGAAGATCGACTTTCGACAGCAGAAAAATTCATGATTGGAATCTTGGCGGTACTATCGGTATCTGCGGCTGCTGGAATGCGTATCGCCCTCCCACTGTTAGTAATTGGTTTAATCCAGGGGGATTTGTGGCAGCAAGTACCACTCTTAAGTCGCATCCAACCACCGGTGCTGATCGCCGTCCTCACCGCGTGGACATTGCTCGAACTATTTGTGTCCAAACAACTATGGGGACAACGACTGTTGCAATTTGTCGAACTAGCCTTTAGTCCCCTCGTCGGTGCGGTGATGGCGATGGCAGTAGCGAGGATCTTAAAGCTCGAACCACCCAATCTGATCTGGATTCTCGGTACAGTCGGTGGCTTATTCGCGCTAGTGTTGCAACTGGTGAAAGTAGGTTGGTTCTATCGACTCCAAGGATTGCCCACTTGGGCAGTACTCATCGAAGATATTTTGTGCGTGCTGCTGGTGCTATTTGCCTTCAAAGCACCCAATTCTGGCGGCCTGATCGCCCTGCTGCTATTGTGGCTAGCCATGCGGAGTTCTCAAAGTTGGTATCAGTGGTATAAAGAAGGGAAAAAACAGGTCGATCGGTAGGGGGTTAAAAGTTGAAAGTTGAAAGTTGAAAACGAAGTTAGGAGCGGAGACGGAGGGACTGGGGGACTGGGGGACGGGGAGATAGTTCCAAACATTTTAACTATCCACTATTCACTATTCACTATCCACTATCCACTATTCACTATCCACTCCCTCCCCGCCTAAAACCTAAACCCTAATTCCTCGATCGATTAGTCTAGATTATCTCGATCGCTAGTTTTTCCGATCCAAAGTGCTAAAAAGATCGTGTCACAATAGGAACAAACACCTAAACGAGTCGAACAGGTAGAGGTAAAGCACGATGGTACTACTAACCGATAAAGCCCAAAAACGTTTGACGATCCAGGTTGAAGCGATTGCCGAGGATACTACCACGATTCGCTCGTTAGACTGGGAGCGCGACAGGTTCGATATTGAATTTGGATTGCAAAATGGTACTACCTATAACTCCTTTATTATTCGCGGCGACAAACTCGCCTTAGTAGATACCTCCCACGAAAAATTTCGCCAACTTTATCTCGATACCCTCAAGGGTCAAATCGATCCCAGCCAGCTCGATTACTTGATTATCAGTCATACCGAACCCGACCATAGTGGGTTAGTCCGAGATATCTTGGCTCTAGCACCCAATGTCACTGTCGTCGGTAGCAAAGTCGCGATTCAATTCCTGGAAAACTTCGTCCATCAACCGTTTACCAAACAAATTATTAAAAACGGCGACGTCCTCGATTTGGGACAAGGACACGAGATCGAATTTGTAATTGCGCCGAATTTACATTGGCCCGATACGATCTTCAGCTTCGATCGCGGTACCCAGATCCTGTACACTTGCGATGCCTTTGGGATGCACTATTGCTCCGAAGCCGTCTTCGACGAAGATCTCGCCAAAATCGAACCCGACTATCGGTTTTATTATGAATGCTTGATGGCACCCAACGCGCGATCAGTATTATCCGCCCTCAAACGGATGGGCGAACTCCCCACCGTCGGCACGATTGCCAACGGACACGGCCCCTTATTGCGCTACAACGTCGGCGAACTCGTCGGACGGTATCAAGACTGGTCGCAGCTCAAAGCCAAAGCCGAAACCAGCGTCGCCGTCTTCTACGTCGCCGACTATGGCTATAGCGACCGGCTCTCCCAAGCCCTCTCACGCGGTATCACCAAAACCGGCGTCGCCGTCGAAATGATGGATCTCACCTCCGCCGACCCCCAAGAAGTCCAAGAACTCGTCGGGCGCAGTGCCGGGATTGCGATCGGGATGCCCCCCGGACACGGTAAAATCGCCACATTAGCCCAAGCCGCGATCGGGACTATTCTAGTTGCTGCCAAAACCAAACAAACAATCGGCCTATTTGAATCCTACGGTGGCGATGATGAGCCTGTAGACCCCTTAGTTAGTAAATTCCGAGGAATTGGTGTCAGCATCGCCTTCCCCGCCATCAGGGTCAAAGAAACCCCCACTGAGGCGATCTATCAACAGTGTGAAGAAGCTGGCACCGACTTAGGCCAACTCCTGACCAAAGACAAAGCCATCAAACAGATGAAGTCTCTCGATTCCGACCTCGATAAAGCCTTGGGTCGGATTAGCGGCGGCTTGTATATTATCACAGCCCGAAAAGGCGACTTTAGTAGTGCCATGTTAGCTTCCTGGGTGACGCAGGCCAGCTTTGAACCATTGGGCTTGACTATAGCAGTATCGAACGATCGGGCGATCGATTCATTGATGCAAGTCGGGGATAAATTTGTCTTGAACATGCTTGAGGAGGGGAATTACCAGACCTTAATGCGGCATTTCCTCAAACGATTTGCGCCTGGGGCGGACAGATTTGAGGGTGTGAAGACTCAGGCGGCAGAGAATGGCAGCCCGATTTTACAGGATGCATTGGCGTATGTGGAGTGTGAGGTGGCGAGTCGGATGGCTTGTGGCGATCATCATGTGGTCTATGCGACGGTGGATAGTGGGCGGGTGGCCAAGGTGGAGGGATTGACGGCGGTACATCATCGGCGGGTGGGGAATCACTACTAGCTGCGTTTGGGTGTGTACTTAACACAGAGGTACACGGAGGACACACGGAGGGGCACGGAGGAGGTTATTTGGTGAGTGTTGACGATCTGACGGGGAGGATTATTGGGTGTGCGATGAAGGTGCATACGGTTTTGGGGCCTGGTTTATTGGAGTCAGCTTATGAGGCTTGTTTGTGCTATGAGTTGACGAAGGCTGGTCTGAAAGTCGAACAACAAAAACCAATCCCACTCATTTATGAGGAAGTCAAACTCGATTGTGGTTATCGCCTGGATTTACTCGTTGAAGACCGCGTCATCGTCGAAATCAAAGCCGTCGAATCCCTCAGCCCCCTCGCCTCCGCCCAACTCCTCACCTACCTCAAACTCCATAACCGCAAAATCGGCCTCCTCATCAACTTCAATGT
>NZ_JANNDR010000441.1:0-7453 GCF_031378165.1 Chamaesiphon sp. OTE_75_metabat_556 | reverse complement strand
ATCGGGTGTCGGCACGCTAATTTCTGCCCCTAACACCGCTTCATCGGGGCGAATCGGCACGTCGCAAACCAGGTTATCGCCCTCGAATCGGAAGAAAGAATGGGGTAGTATTTCAATGGTGAGATACAAATCGCCCCGCTGTTGAGTAAACGGACTAGGGCGACCTCGACCTTTGAGCCGAATCCGACTGCCCGGTTTGGCACCTGCGGGAATGCGGACATTAATCGTGTCATCGGCGAGTTGGAGTCGCTGCTGAACGCCGTGAAAAGCTTGAGCAAACGTCAGCGCGATCGCAGCTTCGGTATCTGGGGCGGGAGCTTGAGAACGAAAGCCCCCAGTCGCCGTTCGATTAGTCGCAGTTTGTCGTCCAGATCGACCCAATAGATCGTTGAGAAACGCATCAAAGTTGTCATATCGATCGAAATCATCAGTCGAGACATTAGCTCCCCTGGGCGGCTGTTGTGTTTCACCATATCCAGGTCGATCCCAATGCTGACCAAATCGATCGTACTTCTCCCGCTTCTCTGGATCGGCAAGTACCTCATTTGCTTCGTTGAGATCTTTAAACTTTGCCTCTGCCTCTTTATCGCCAGGATTTAGGTCGGGATGGAGCTTGCGAGCCATCTTGCGGTAAGCTCGTTTGATTTCTTCAGGAGTTGCCGTTTTGCTGACTCCCAGAGTAGCGTAATAATCCTTAAAATCTGTTGCAGTTGGCATTATTTACCTCTCCAAGCTAGCAGCACTGGCTCTGAATTGTCAGTGTTATTGCTATCTACATTAGATTTTAAATGTGAGGATCTTGTGAACTTCTTTAAAAGTTAAAATATCCAACAACTTAGTCGATCAATCTTGTTCCTTCATAAGAACCTCACATATTATTTGTAGAGTGAATGTGTGGGTAAACACAAAGGATTTTTATGAGCAAGTTAATGCTAATTTCACTGGTATCTGTGGGATTTTTAGTGGCTATGCCTTTGACTGTAAATGCACTGGATTCACAAATAGTTAGCCAGAATTTTGATGATGAAGTGAAGGTGCAAATTTCCCAAGTTCGTCCCCCCTACCAAATTGGATATACCGTTCATTATCGCAGCCCTCGCGACAGGAAATGGACTTTAGAAGGTTTCCACGCCGAGCGTCGCAATGCCGAACGTGCTGCCCGCAGATTGCAGCGGAGTGGCTTTAGAACCCAAGTTCGCTCGCTTGCAGCAGCCGAACGGCGGAGGAGTGGGGGTCGCTAGATCGACTTAGATTAAAAATGTGAGAATCTCGCGAACTTCTACAAGCATTAAGCTATTGATCGGCTCGATCTAACCTTTTTGCTCACAAGAAACTCACATGTTGTTCGTAGGATTAAAGCAGATGTAGATCGAAAGGTTTTTATGAACAAGATAATTCTGTTTTCACTAGTATGCACGGGATTTTTAGTGACTATGCCTGTCGCCGCAAATGCACTAGATTCACAAACAGTTAACCAGAATTTTAATGGGGAACCGAATGTGCGATTAGCCCAATTTCGTCGCGACCAAGATCGCGATCGTCAGTTTACTGTTTATTACCGCAGATCCCGCGACCGCCAATGGACTCTAGAAGGCTCTCATGTAAATCGTCGTGATGCCGAGCGTGCCGCCCGAAGACTAGAGCGGCGCGGTTATAGAACCTACGTTCAGGTGAGTCGAGAAGCCAATCGGGGCATGGGTCGCGATCGCGACATGATGCCCCGAAGATAACAGCGTCGGCATCGACTCTGACGACAGAGAATCGCCTTTCAACCGAAATTTGAGGTAAAAATGTTGAGTATTAGCTTAAATTTAAAAAGAGGTATCGATTCTCTGGCTGAGAAGTTGCACCAACGGCCAAAAATCAACAAATGGCTGTTGGGGTTGCTGGTAGCAATTCCGCTCGTTGGCACCGTCGGTTATATTACCTACAACCAATTGGTGACAGTACCGCAGCAGCGGGCACAACGCAAGATTCAGACGGCAGCGGTGACGCGGGACAATCTGACGATCGTGGTGTCGGCTAATGGCACGGTGCAACCGGAAAGTTCGGTCAATGTCAGTCCGAAAACTTCTGGTGTATTGAAACGGTTGCTGGTGAAAGAGGGCGAATTCGTGCAATCAGGGCAGATCGTTGCCTATATGGATAATTCCAACCTGCAAGGGCAATTGCTCCAGGCACGGGGCAACCTGGCGGCTGCTGAGGCAAATTTGCATAAGGTCATTGCTGGGAGTCGTTGGCGTAGCCTACCGGAGGTAATCGCAAGATATTGCCCAGGCGCAAGCGCATCTGGATGAAGCCACAGCTAGTTTGCAGAAGTTGATGGCTGGAAATCGTTGGCGTAGCCTACCGGAGGTAATCGCAAGATATCGCTCAGGCGCAAGCCAATTTGAGTAAAGTCGCAGTCACCCACAGACAAGCTCAAGAAGATCTGACTCGTACTCAAAAGTTATCCACACAGGGAGCCATCTCGCAACAAGCTCTCAGTAATGCCAAATCGACCCATGAGACGGCTCAAGCGCAAGTAGAGCAGGCTCAACAGGCACTAAATCTGCTCAAAGCCGGATCGCGCCCTGAAGATATCGCCCAAGCCAAAAGCGTCCTCAAACAGCGGCAAGCAGCACTCAATCTGCTCAAAGCTGGCTCGTGTCCTGAAGATATCGCTCAAGCCCGCGCCCAGGTGATGGCTGCCCAAGGTGCAATGGCGATCGTCCAACGGAATATCGACGATACCGCGATTCGCGCCCCCTTCGCGGGGATTATCGCTTGGAAATACGCCGATCCTGGTGCATTCGTGGCTCCAACTACGGCGGGTAGTGCAGTGACTTCAGCTACGTCATCTTCAATTCTGTCCCTCGCATCCACAAATGAAATTGTGGCACAGGTAGCCGAAGCCAGTATCGCCCAAATCCGCGTCGGACAGGCGGCGACGATTAAACTTGATGCTTATTCCGGCAAAACTTTTACGGGTAAAGTGACGCAAGTTGCTACTCAGTCCCTAGTCCAGCAAAATGTGACCAGTTTTGAAGTAAAAGTATCGGTCGCCGATCCCCAACGGCTACTACATGCAGGGATGAATGCAACAGTGGATTTTCAAGCTGGAGAACTAAATCAAGTCCCAGTCGTACCGACAGCCTCGTTGGCGAAGCCTCTCGGAACGAGAATCGTTCAACAGAAAGACGCTCAGGGTGTATTTGTGGCGAAAAAGGGTGGCGATCCGGTGTTTACGCCGATCGTGGTGGGAACGACGGTCAATGACAAAACAGAAGTCAAGTCTGGTTTAACTGGCAATGAACAGGTGTTACTCAGCTTTCCAGCAGGTACCCGCAAAGTTTCATCGATGTCGCCAGGTAGAGCGGAGGCTCGATAACCTCAGCGGTTTCTAACCGCTGTCTTGATGCGCTAAACCGTCGGGAAACAAAGGCGTGCGCGCATCGCTGCTCATAATGCAAAGTCCGCCTACGCGGACTAAATAATCAGTCCGCGTAGCGAAAAGTGCGGTCTTGGGGTTTCCCCAAGTAGAGCACCTTTTCAAGACAGGCGGACTTTGCAACACTAGCCCCGAATTTATTCGGAGGCATTTCTAGGTAGCTTCGATCGTGAAGGAGAAAGAAAATGCCAAACACAATTCCTAGTATCGAATTTTTTGATGGTATTGCCGAAGAGTTGGAAAATGTCAGTTTAAGACGCAATCCCTCTACAGAAATGCGCTCTGTTAAATTCACTTTTCAAACCTTAAAAGCTCTAGATCGGGGCAATAGTTTCATCAAGCGATCGTTCAACACCATGCGACTCGTCGATAGCGAGGGCACGATTTCGGTTGCGCCAAAGTCCACCAAACTCTTTTGGGGTGGGGAAGAAAATGACGAACTCAAGCGGTTTGAATTTACCTTTGAAATCGACCGAGACGATCATTGGGAGCGGTTGATGGGATTTATGGGTCGCTATTCAGAAGCAAACGATCTGACATTTGCCGAATCTTCACCAACAGCAGCAGTGGAGGCAGAGAGTTGAAAACAAGATATCCTCGCAAATCATTGATGCGTCCCGCCCGTCGCCCCAAACGCCGCATCTCACTATTTGAAATCCTGCTGATGGCAGTAGAAAGCCTGCGGAGCAATAAGGTACGCACTGGATTGACGATGTTGGGGGTCATTATTGGAATCTCCTCCGTAATTATGATTACGTCGATCGGGCAAGGCGTGCAAAAGGCGACCGAATTACAAATTCAGGCACTGGGTACCAATGTGATGCTGGTTTCAGCCGCAGCAGCCAGAACGGTCGGCATCAGTCAGGGGGCTGGTTCGGCGAGTACCCTGACTTGGCAAGATGCCCAGGCGTTGGCGTAGCCTCTCCCCTTGGAGAATCGCCAAACAAGTTCCAGCGGCGATGAGGGTTGCAGCAGTCTTACAGCGATCGAATATTCAGATCGTCCGAGGCGATATCAATATTGCCACAACTGTTGTGGGCACGGATTTAAACTATCCAGCGATGAAAAATATCCAGCCGCAATTGGGAGCTTTTTTTCGCCAAGAAGATTTGGATAATGCCAAACCTGTCGTCGTCCTCGGTGCCAAAGTTCGCGATGACTTGTTCGCCCCATCGGAAACCGCGATCGGTACCGACATTCGGATTCGCGGCAAACGCTATCACGTCATCGGCGTAATGGAAGCTAAAGGCTCGATGGGGCCGCAAAATCTGGATGATGTGGTTTATGTGCCGCTCACCAGTATGTCCGGTCAGATTGTCGGCAATAATGCCCTCTCAGGTGTCGCGATTAATGCGTTTTGGGTTGAATCTAGCGATGCCGACCAACTCGAAGCAGCACAATTTCAGGTTACAAATGTACTGCGGCTGCGCCATCATCTTCGTCCACCCAAACTGGATGATTTTACGATTACCAATCAAGTAGATATCATCAATACCTTCACGAATATTGTCGGGTCATTTACGCTGATGGTCGGGGCGTTGGCGAAGCCTATCGGAACGATAATCGCCGGAATTTCGCTAGTTGTCGGCGGCATTGGCATCGCGAATATTATGTTGGTGTCCGTGATGGAACGTACCCGCGAAATTGGTCTGCGGAAAGCAGTTGGCGCAACTAGCGGCGCAATTCTCGACCAATTTTTAATCGAAGCGTTGGCGTAGCCTCTCTGCAAGAGAATCGTGATTGCGAATATTGGCGGCGCGATCGGCATCGTGGTCGGGATCGCCCTAGCTTTTGTGGCTGCTGCTGCGTTTAAATTCCCCTTTATCGTGCCCCTGTGGTCGGTGGTGGTCGGATTTGGACTCTCGCTCATCGTCGGAGTGTTAGCAGGCGGTATTCCTGCTCGTAATGCTGCCAAATTAGACCCGATCTTGGCACTACATGGGGAGTAAATAACTATGGCAGCGATGATTTATTTGGAGAACATTACCAAAACCTATCACTTGGGCGAGATCGATGTCCCTGTCCTCAAACACATCGATCTATCGATTCTCCTGACGGAGAGGCTACGCCAACGAGTCAGGCGAATATGTGGCAATTATGGGGGCTTCGGGTTCGGGCAAATCGACCCTAATGAACATTATCGGTTGTCTCGTTCGCGTAGCGTCGGCCTAAGCCGAATCGCCCCAGTAGTGGTCTATATCTCCTCGATGGCACAAATCTCACCACCTTAGATGATGACGAACTCGCCGATATCCGCAATCAGTATATTGGGTTTGTATTTCAACAGTTCAACCTATTGCCACGCCTCACCGCATTGGGGAATGTCATGTTACCGACGATCTATGCCGATGTCTCCCGCGCCCAGCGGATCGATCGAGCCACCGCAGCCTTAGTCCAAGTCGGTCAAGGTACGACGATCGCGTTGGCGTAGCCTCTCAGGATGAGAATCGTTACTCATGATGCCAATGTTGCGGCGAGGACAAAGCGGATCATCCAAATGGTGGATGGGGTAATTGTTGAAAATGCTCACAACTTCCTCAAACTATCTTCATAAAGTGATTGTAATAGGCTATTAACAAGATCTAAAGTAACCAGAGGTTTATATGTTTAAGAAGATTTTGGTGGCAATAGATGGCTCAGAAACGAGTCATGATGTTTTCAAAACAGCACTCGACATTGCGAAAGCCGATCATGCCAGTCTCTCACTCTTGCATGTTATATCCTTCGAGGAACAAAGTAATCTACCGATCCCGATGCCGACTGGGTTGGAATATTTTCAAGCTGCTGATAGTGACTTGCTCAAAATATATCGAGAACAGTGGCAAAACTATAAAACCCAAAGTTTAGATCTATTAAAATCCCTGACAGATCGATCAATTGCTGAAGGCATAAACGCTGAATTTCACCAGATACCTGGTGGCCCCGGTCGAAAGATCTGTGAATTTGCTCAGTCGTCAGATGTCGATCTAATTGTGATGGGACACAGGGGTATTTCTGGTCTCAATGAGTTGCTCGTCGGCAGCGTCAGCAATTATGTCCTCCATCACGCTCCTTGTTCTGTGCTGATGGATAAAAAGTGACGCGATCTACCGATCGTGTAGAACCTTCAGCTAACTAGGCTGTCCATTTCAAATCACCGATTTCCCTACATCAGAGGCTGTGCCTACGATCGAATCTTTAGAGAGAATAAGTATGCTAAATATCGATGAAATGAGTGCCAAAGAAATCCGTGAACTACTTCGCAAAGTAGGGTATGGTCATCTCGGCTTCATCTATGAAGGAAAACCATCGGTGATTCCAATGCACTATTATCTCGAAGGTGCGGATATTTATCTATTTACAACCGAAGGGATCAAGACTTATGGCATGGATGTGAATCCAGAAGTTTGTCTACAGGTTGAAGAAGTACACGGATCGCTGCATTGGCGGAGCGTGATGGTGAAGGGTCGAGTCGAGCGGGTTGTAGATCGGTCGGAAATCGATCGAATTATGCAACTGATTAAACAGCAGAATCCTACACTTACTCCGGCTATCAATCGCACTTGGATCGATGCCTGGGGACGCGCAGATACAAGCAGCATCTATCGGATTTCTCACTATCAGATGAGCGGACGGATGACTGATGGCATTAGTAGTAAAAAGGAAATAAACTTACCTCATCAGATGTGAGTATCCTCACGAGTTCCTCATGTTTTTACACTACAGTAAGAACTAAGCAGTTACTAGATTTATTTATTAGTGTGTACTTTAAACCCATATTCATATCAAGAGAGGTCTTCTATGTTTTTACTACATCGACCGACTCAAATACTTGTTGAAATTCTCGAACTCAGCGATCTGTTTGATCCCTTTAAAACTCAGGTGCTCGGCATGGCTCATGCTGGCGAAGAACTGCAAGATCCTGCCTTATTTACCAAGGTAGAAATGGGATTTCCGTCTGAAGAATCATTACCGATCTGTTGGCTAGATGGTCATTATCGAGAACATCTTCACCTCGGACAACACAAGATGGCAGTGTCATAA
>NZ_JANNDR010000423.1:0-3692 GCF_031378165.1 Chamaesiphon sp. OTE_75_metabat_556 | reverse complement strand
AGGAAAGGCTCTATGACCTGTGATCGAATATGTCAATAAATCATGAAAAGGACTCTAAATTGACACTTTAAGTGGCTTTTAGTTGACATCAGGTTGGGATATACCCCAATCTGACAGGTTTTGACTCTCTTCTATGTTGTTAAACTCATGGTCTGAAAATAGCTTTGAGATTGAGTTCTGGGCTTAACGTGCAATATTCTCCGAATTCTGCGTTTCCCCCTATTCGAGCGCGATCGATTTTGTGCGGTTCGATCGAATTATCCTATCATTACAATCTCACTGCACCCAACAAACCATCAAATTCCACCAAACATTGATTCAGAACATCTCTACCGATAATTGCGTGTCCGTTCAAATCTACCAAACGACAAGCATAAGCCCGAATCGCCGAAAAATGGCGTGTACCAATACTCAGATCTACATAACAACCTAAACCCTGCATTTGTCCGCCTCCAACACCAACAATTTGAGCATTAGCTTTGAAAGTAACAAGATTTAATGCTGCAATCGCTTCTTCAGGGAGTAATGTACAATCGGAGCCAGTATCTAGAAATGCGGTACATGAATAACCAAGATTTTCAGTCAACTTTCGCTCCCATTTAGGCGGATAAATAGTTAGAGCAACAATCGGAGCAGGTGGTAAACCAGCACCAAGATCGACATAATTAAATACAGACATTATTTAGGTGGAAATAAATGACCAGCCGCCGACACCGATAATTGCGGTTCGGGATCGCAAACATATTCAACTAAAATATCCCGATGTCCATATTTAGCATACAATCTCGGCATTAACTGTCGATCGTCGCGATCGCTATCTAAAACAACTCCATTTTCAAATGCTATATATTGCCCCTCATATTGTCCGAGTAATTCTGGTTTAGCTGCTTGATATAAATGTTGTTGATGTAATAAGTGTTCGACTCTTTCTGGCTCAATTTGTTGGAGATGATTTGAATTCATAAAGATTTTTTGATTGGCCAATATCTCATTACTATTTTACACCTTTTCAATCGATCGACTGTTGGATCGATCGAGTTGCTAAAGCTTAGATTCGAGTCTCGCCGATTTTGAGAAAGGTACATTCCCAGACCAAACGGGGTTGAACATACGCGAGTAGCTGCGATCGAGTTTGTTCTAGGGTTTCGACTGGGTGGACGGTTCGATATTTTTGCCAGTAGGTATATTGCAGATAATCCACCAGCCATAGTTGCTCGGTGGAGTCTAGATCGCGATCGATCTGTTGGGCTAATTCTAGACCGTGACGGCGGGAAATTGGTAATTTGGTCGATCGATCTAGTAGATCCGCAGGCAGGGTTTGAAACTGCTCCCAGATCGCGATCGCCGCACCAGGACTACCTTGGGCGAGTCCCAATATTTCCGGTCGATCGAGGATTTCGGTTTTGCCTAATTTGGTTAAAACTTCGACCATCACAGTGCGATCTAGTCGGTGAAACGGGATCTGCTGACAGCGGGAAACGATCGTTGGTAATAACGCATCCAAGCTAGAAGAAATCGCGATAATTGTCGCTTTGCCTGGTTCTTCAAGGGTTTTTAATAACGCATTGGCTGCACCTTCCGGCATCGTCTCTGCCCCTTCGATCGCAATAACCGATCGTTCGCCGAGCAGCGGGGGACGTGCTAAAAATTGACCGATTTCGCGGATTTGTTCGATCCGAATTTGCGGTGGTGCTTTCTTTTTGATGCCAGCAGCAGTGGCTTCGGCAGTGGAAAAGAGTTTGCCTTGATGAGTGTAAGTCGGTGACACCCACAATACGTCAGGATGATTGCCCTGACTGAGTTTTTGTTGGATGAGAGCGCGATCTGACGGTGCTGCGCGATCGCCAAAAATCAATTCGATAAAGCAGCGGGCTGCCAAGCTTTTGCCGATCCCATCCGCCCCATGAAATAGATATGCTGGGGCGAGGCGTTGCATGGAGATCGATCGTTGCAGTAGTTCTACCGCTTGGGTTTGGCCGCTGAGGGCAGAGCTAAATTGCATCGAGGATTAGCTTGCAGATAGTCGAACAATTGTACCGTCGATCGGGATGTGGCAGCAACCAGCAACCGATAATGCCAGACTTCCTAGTGAAAATATCGATCTTCCCGATGCAACTGTTCTGCGACTGCGTGGGTACACTATGTGGAAGAGCAAGAGAACCGCAGCCAACCGTGCAAATCATCACCAAACGATCGATCTACACAACACCCGGACGAGTACATCGATGATTATTTACGGGAGTTACTATGAACTTTACTGAACCTAGCTGTCAACGAATTTTATTAGTTGATGACGATCTGGTCGTGCGGGCGAAGGTCAGTGAATCGCTAGCAGCAGACGGTTTTGAAGTTATCCTAGCCAAAAATGGTGATGATGGCATTGCCGCCTATCAAGAACATCGTCCCGATCTGATTTTGGTCGATGCGGTGATGCCAATTTTAGATGGATTTGAGTTTTGTGAACAACTCAAAAATCTCGGCGAACGCTTGACCCCGATTTTGATGATTACATCTTTAGATGATAATGAATCGGTCGATCGCGCTTTTGCATCGGGAGCAACTGATTATATTACTAAGCCGATCAATCTTTCGATTCTCCGTCAACGCGTACGCAATTTGGTGCGGCAATCGCATTTAATTAAAAATCAATTAAACGAACTGCAACAAGCCAATCAAAATCTCCAATTATTAGCCAATTTAGATAGTCTGACGAAGCTATCTAATCGACGTGGCTTTGATGACTATATCCAGCGTGAATGGGATCGGATGCGGCGGATTAAGGCTCCATTATCTTTAATCATGTGCGATGTCGATTTCTTCAAAAATTATAACGATCGCTACTTACATCCCAATGGCGATCGCTGTTTGATTCAAGTAGCGATGTCGATTCGCAATACGGTCAGACGCAGTGGTGATTTAGTCGCCCGTTATGGTGGCGAAGAATTTGCGATCGTCCTGCCAAATACCGATGCTTTAGGTGCAGTTTCGGTAGCCGAAAATATTCGATCGGCAGTCAAGAGCCTTCAGATCGCCCACGAGGCTTCGAGCGTCTGTCCCCACGTCACGATTAGCGTCGGTGTTTCGACGATTATTCCCAATCATGAGAATGATTTTCAAGCATTAGTAGATGCTGCCGATCGAGCATTATATCAAGCCAAATCGCAAGGGCGCGATCGGGTGACGATGATTGTGGCTTAAATTAGGTTTTAGGCTTTAGGCTTTAGGTATGAGACTTGTTGAAGTCAGTTATACAACTGTTTAGTCTTGATTCATCACCGCATTGTTTTCTTCGATATCAGCTTCGATTTCATCAGGAAAAGTCGCCGCGTATGCCCAAGCATTGGCAATATTAGTTGCCGAAAGAGTGGGATAACTCGTCAGTAAGTCAGCTTCGCTGTAACCAATGCGCCGCGATTCAACCAATCCCCATACAGTAATGCGGGTTCCTGCGATACAAGCACTACCCCCGCAGACACCGGGCGTTTTTTAAATGCCTTGACTAAGATTGGTTTTACCTTGAGATAGAAGCTGGACAACTTGTACTTTCTCGCTTTCAGAAAGAGCTATAGCAATCTTATTTGATTCGCAAGTTTTATAGTGCATTTGCTCTACACCTGATTTGTTGATACATAACCGCTAAAGCGATTTTATCGACAGTGCTTTTGTATGAAAATCCTGGATTCTCATTTAGG
>NZ_JANNDR010000372.1:0-2693 GCF_031378165.1 Chamaesiphon sp. OTE_75_metabat_556 | reverse complement strand
GGAGAGGCTCCGCCAACGGAAATGTCACGATTAACGGATGAAGAGGATGCTTGGCGATGGCGACAGTACTCGGTACGCCACTATCGTGAAACTCGCGTTCGTTGCTTTCGATAAAGGGAGGAACGCTCGGAGTCGGAGATCGAGAGCTGCTTGTTGAATATCGATCGTGACTGGTTGACCGTCCATCTCCATTTTCAAACCTCGCATTCGATTGCGAATATAATCACAACCAAAAGCGCGGTTGATATCAGCTTCAGTCAACACAATTCGGGCTTCAGCATCGGTGGGCTGCGTAAGTTCGATATTCCCTAAGATGGCTCGGAGCGGATCGATCGCGACTCGATCGGTATTGATTTGGATTGATGCTACCCGTAGATCTTGGTTGACAACTACACCCTTGCCAGAAATCTCCACCGAATCTAATTTGCCTTGAATGAGATTGCCAGGATTGGTACGCAGATCGACAGCGATTTCTTCGACTACATCTAATTGACTAGCAATGCCAATTTCGACAACTTTACTTAATGCCTGGTTACCCAAATCGGGGCTATTCGCTCCCATGTTTTATTTCTCTACTTGGTTTGCAAAATGGTCACCGCAGCATTTTGACGCGTAACCATAGTGATAACAAACACCAAAACTAATTTAATCCATCTAAAGAGATACGATCGATCTCCCTCTTGAGAGAGAAGACTCTCAAGATTGGCACTGTTAGCATACGGAAGTCTCAATAAGCTAACTGCAATGAAACTAAAATCGATCGATCAACAAGTTGTTGCTGTGGTTGGGGCTTCCAGTGGGATCGGTCGCGAAACCGCCCTCCAACTTGCCAAACGTGGGGCAAAATTGGTAGTTTCGGCGCGGAGTGAAGCTGGACTGGCATCATTGGTCAAGGAAATCGAACAATTTGGCTCGGAGGCAATCGCCGTGCCTGCTGATGTGTCCGACTGCGCCCAGGTCAAATCGATTGCGGCTGCAACTATCGATCGTTTCGGACGGTTGGATACGTGGGTACATGCCGCCGCAACTGCGGTGATTTCGCCCTTCGAGCAAGTCACACCCGAGGAATTCAAACGGGTTATCGATGTCAATCTGATGGGGCCAGTGTATGCCGCCATGGCTGCATTGCCGCTGCTCAGACAAACGGGTCGAGGCGCATTTATCGCGATTTCATCTGTCGAAGCTCGTCGATCAATGCCGTTGCAAACATCCTACTCAGCCTCGAAACACGGTCTGGAAGGCTTTCTTGACAGTCTGCGTGCCGAATTAAGACATGAAGGTGTGCCCATCAGTATCACCAATGTGATGCCCGCTGTCATCAATACCCCTTTCTACAACAAGGCGCGGACGAAACTCGGAGTCAAACCAACTGGAGTGCCCCCTTACTATCAGCCGAGTCTAGTTGCAGAAGCAATTTTGCACGCTGCCGAATATCCTACCCGCGACATGATTGTCGGCGATGTCGGGCGCGCGGTAGATTTCTTGCAAAAGATTGCGCCCGATCTCGTCGATACCTTGGTTGGCGCGATCGCGATTCCCGGGCAGCGAACCCAAACGATTAAGGCTGTAGACGATCCTAATAATTTATTCGAGCCGATCTCTGGATATGACACCGTGACTGGTGACTTTACTGACAAGACGATTCCCAGTTTCCTCGATTGGTTCGACGTACACCCAGCCGCCAAATGGACGACTGCTGCGGGCTTAGGGGCAATTGCTTTAATCGCAGCCAATCTCTTTAAGGAGATGGAATAGGCTTTAGGCTTTAGGTTCTAGCAACTAGAGCTTCGAGGTTAAATTTCGATATTGCCTGTGTCGATCGATCCATTGGTGGGACAAAACAAATCGCAATTCCTCAGCAACATTTCACTCTAAATTCCTAAAAACTACCCCCTACCCCCTAAACACATGGAAATTCAAACAACGAGTAGTAACAAATCACCGCAACCGATTGGCGATAACGAACGCTGGGGATCGCTACTGACCGGCGGCGCGATGGTGCTGGCCGGATTGAGCCAGCGATCGCTACGTGGCGTGTTGATGGCAGTTGCTGGCGGTACATTGGCTTATCACGGTGCCACATCGGATCAGAGTATCCAAGAAAAAGTCGTCGAAGCAACTGGTATCGATAAAGGCTTGCGGGTCGAAAAGACAGTGACGATCGAGAATAAGTCGATCGAGGAACTGTATCAGCTCTGGCACAACTTTGAGAATCTACCCACATTTATGAAACACCTCAAATCGGTGACTGTCATCAATGAAACTCGATCGCATTGGGTCGCCAATGCGCCGCTGGGTAATACCGTTGAGTGGGATGCCGATATCATTACCGATCTACCCAATCAGTTAATCAGTTGGGCATCTGTCCCTGGTGCCGATGTTGAGAATTCTGGGTTCGTGCGGTTTAAGCCAGCCACTGGCGGACGCGGGATCGAGGTCAAAGTCGTGTTGGAGTATCGCGTACCAGGCGGCGCACTGACAGCCGCGATCGCCTCAGTATTTGGCGAAAATCCCGAGCAGCAAATCGGTGACGATTTGCGCCGTTTCAAGATGCTGATGGAAGCTGGCGAACTAGCAACGACAGAAGGTCAATCTTGCGGTCAGCGAAGCTAAGTTTCAGGGTTTGGGTTAATCTCGATCAATGTTGTGAGGGCTGCTGGTCGGGTGACCCACCCCACTGGGCGGGTCACCCG
>NZ_JANNDR010000330.1:0-12260 GCF_031378165.1 Chamaesiphon sp. OTE_75_metabat_556 | reverse complement strand
AGATCCTCTGCTTGATGCGCTTCCAGGGTCGAGACGCCCGACCGGAGCGCATCCGCTAAATACCTCTTAAAGAGGGGGACTAAGAGTCCAGTTACCCCTCAAGGCAGGGCTGATTCATTCTCTATTCGGCATTGATTGTCAAGATGAAAATCTAGAAAATTCAAGCTGATGAAAAAAGGAATGAATCAGCCCTGCTTTTCAAGGGGGTTAGAGGGATCTTCTAAGGTTTGAACTTAACAAAATTGACCTTTCAGACGTTCGTTACTCTTACCGATCGTTTGCGATCGAATAGCGAACTGATGTGAAACTGGATCTAGCGTGCGGGAAACTGATGTCCCTGCTATTTCGCCGCCTGCGGACAGACAACGCTAGTCCCTGCCTGCTGTCCGTTTGTGGCCGCAGCAACTAGAGTCACCTTCCCTTTACCATCTAGGAGCCAGCCGACAGCGGGAGGAGCTAGTTGGGCAGGAGTCTTTGCGGCTCCGATCCTTGGCTGAGAATTGGTGGCACGGGCATCTCGCCAGACGATATTGGGCGTTAGCAAGTCGTCAGCATTGGGTGGTAGCCCACCACGCCCAGCCACGGTTAATTTATTTTCACGGCTGCTAGCAGCACAGACTTGCGAGATCTGATTGCTGGCATCGGTAGGTACTTGTGGGAGTTCGGTATTATTTTTGCCTGGATCTGTACCTGGAATATCGATATTAACCGCACCATTTTGGCCGAAGTTGGAACTTGCAGTGATATCGTTGGTGGAGTTTGAGCCGATCGCCCGATAGTTGATGCCAAATAAACCCTGACTGGTGATATTGATGTTGCCACCATTACCGCCATTAGCATCAGCGATAATGTCATTATTGCCTGAAAGGGCAATAATTAAGGGACTACTAATGGTGATATTGCCGCCATTACCATTTTTCTGGCTGCTACCAGAACTAGTGGTGATAGAGCTACCATTTCGCAGCAAAAATTTGTCACTAAGTGCTACCGTCACATTCCCACCACTAACGGAAGTTGAATCGGATAACAATCCACTGTTATCCAATAATAATTGTGCGGCAGTAATTGAAACATTCCCAGCTGCTCCCACACCAGAGCTTCTGGTAGAAATTGCCGAGACATTTTTGAAGGAGATCGTGTCTTTGGCTTGAAGAATAATATCTCCCGATTTACCGTTGCCATTTACTTGGGTTATTTGTTCTGTGCCATTGATCATGTAACTGTTATTTAATTCTATCTCTCGCGCTGCGATCGAAATATCTCGACCATTGCCATTGGCTGACGAGCCAATAGTACTTGTAATAGAACTTCGATCGGAGAGAGAGAATTTACCTTGAGTCTCGATCTCGATTTTACCTGCATTACCCTGAAAGTAAGTACTACTATTGAAGCTCGATCCTTCTGCAAGCTTGATATCTCCAATGGTTTTGACTTCGATATCTCCGGCATTACCTTTGTCAGCTATTTGAGCAAATTGAACTGTAGCGGTTGCAATATTACTCCCTTTTAGCAGTTCTAATTCTCTGGCATTAATTTTAATACCTTTACTATTTCCGGCTGCTATCACATTAACATAACTATTAATATTTCCGCTATTAACAATAGACAACTTACCCTGAGTATCGATGGCTATTTTACCAGCATCACCCTTTCCAAGACTAGTACTAGCAATTTCCGATCTACCTGAAGTAGTGGGATTAATGGCTGATGGATCGTAACCAGATACTTTAATATCTCCGGTTGTTTCGATCTTAATATCTCCAGCATTTCCTTTGCCGTCCACTCGCTCTGCTTGTAATGTAATCGTGTTGATGTAACTACTATTAGCAAGTTCTAACTCGCGAGCTGTGATGCTAATACCTTGACTATTACCTACTCCAGTTAGACCGATCTGGCTATTAATGAATCCTCGATCGGTTAAAGATAGCTTACCTTGAGTATCGATCGTGATTTTACCCGTATCGCCTTGTCCGGTAGTACTACTAGTTATTTGTGATAGTGTGGGATTAGCTGATGATAAATCGGATCCAGATATCTTAATATCTCCAGTCGTTTTGACATTAATATCACCTGCATTACCTTTGCCATCAACCTGTGTAGAAATATCACTTAAGTTAGCAAGTTCCAATTCGCCGGCAGTGATGCTAACACCTTTACTATTACCTCCTCCAGATAAACCGATCGCGCTAGAAACTCCTCCATTATTGATAATAGACAACTTACCCTGAGTATCGATACTCACTTTGCCAGCATTCCCCTGTCCAAAAGTATCGCTGCTAATAGAAGATCGAGTGAGATCGGTTGATAACAAATCGTAACCCGATACTTTGATATCGCCAGTAGTTTTAATGTTTATATCACCACCATTACCTGTCCCTGCTGTACTTGTAGAGATTCCCGCATTATTAATAATATCTAAAGCATTAGCCTGAATTGTAATATCGCCGATGCTACCTGCTGCTCCAGAGCGCAATGTATTCTTGATCGCTGAATTATTGAGGCTAACTTTACCTGTGGCATCGATATTAATATTTCCCCCAGGTTGAGTTTGCACTCCCGAATTTGTCTCTAAACCTGCATCGATGGCGGCAGGTAGGGTACTTAAATTCGCACCAGCATTGAGGAGATCGAGATTATCAGTAGTGATATTCAGACTGCTACCGTTGGCAGTGGCATTATTAAAAAATGTATTTACAGTGTCTAGAGTACCTGTGGCACGGACGGAGATACTCGCACCATCGATTAGCGAAACATCGCTGCGCTGCAAGCCAGTGCCACCGAACGCGAAGCCATTATTATCGATAGTCACCGTCCCCGCACCCTTGAATCCCCCAATATCTACTCGTCCCCCAGGCGCGGTAATTTTACCGCCGCCCATACTACCATCGAGGGTGACATTGCCACCGATTAAACCGATGTATTGACTGTTATTCGGAGTTTGGAGCGTCCCGAAATTGCTAATCGCCCCATTCCCCCCGCCGAGATTGAGTCGCGAGATATCGAATAAGACATTCGGCGCGACTTTCAATAAGGCATCGCCACTGAGATTCGTCCCAAACGTAATCCTCCCGCCGCTACCATTGACTAAATCGATACTATTGGCAGTACTGCCCACAAAAGCCTTGCCCACATCCAACCGCGCATTGTTACCAAAGACGATGCCATTGGGATTGATCAAAAAGAAATTAGCACCATTAGTATTGACCGTGCCATTAATATCCGAGAATAAATTACCCGTCACGCGAGTAATAATATCCCGATTGCCAGCAGGGTTGAGAAAGTTCGCCTGTCCGTTCGTCGGCACCGAGAAATCGCTAAAGCTCTGAAATAGCGTCTGTCCCTTGCTGACACCGCCGGTAATATTAAAGTTATTGCCAGTACCCGATACTTGAGTGCCGAGGGTATTATCGGCGACGGGAGCGCGATTGGATGGTTGATAGGTTTGCGCGTGAGTAGTTGTGGGTGCAAAAACTAAACCGACGAGGGCGAGGAAGGATAGTAAAAATTTAGTTTTCATCATTATCTAAATGGCGATTGTGTGAGATTACGGGAAGGGAAGAACGCGAATTGTTTACCGATGCCTAAGAAGAGGTTTGGAAAGTCCAATTGCTATGTTTACAGTGGGTAGATCCCCCTAAATCCCCCTTAAAAAGGGGGACTTCCGGATCTGGTTCCCCCCTTTTTAAGGGGGGCTAGGGGGGATATTCTAGGATTGACGAGTGATAATCCATACTTTCCAAACATCCTCTAAACTATCTATTGCCAATTGCCAACTAAGACAAATGGTGCCCAGAAGTAAGGAGACTGATATTTAGGATTGCGCAGTAAAGATTGTTGAGCTTGTCGCAAAGATTCGCCCTTATTCAAGTTTTTAGTGGCCAGATTTTGATAAAAATTAACCATCAGTTCTTCAGTCGCTTTATCATCCACCGACCATAGAGAGGCGATCGTACTTTTAGCTCTGGCTCTAATGGCTACACCTGCTAATCCCAGTGTGGCGCGGTTATCGCCTGCGGCTGTTTGACAAGCACTTAATACTAATAACTCAATACCATTACTCGATCGAGTGCCACGATCTTTGAGCAAATTACTAAATTGATCGAGGTTGAGGCGATTATTCCAGGTGAGAATAAAAGTATCTTCAGCGTTGGAACTAAACTGCCCGTGAGTTGCAAAATGAACGATCGGTGCGTTACTGGCAACTAGGTTAGTAGCAACAATCTTATTATTAAATTGTTCGTTAAATAACTTCTGGTGGGGAATTATACGACCGATCGAGTCGATTTCCGATTTAGCATTCGGTAGTGCTGAAAATCCTTGACTACTCTCGGAAATACCACCGAGTAAAGCTTGCGATCGAATGCGATCTGTCGAACCTTGTGGTGGCACTAATTGCAATCCTGGTGTTAATGCTAGATTATAATTTTCGACTAAATATTTATTACCGTCGTACAAGATAGACATTGGAATATTGCGAAAAGCTCCATCCAAGACAAAAACTAACGTTTTGGTTTTAGCACGATCGAGATCTGCGGCTAAAGGAGCTAATAGGAGATCGTATATTTGTTTTGACTGCTGTTTGAAAACTTTTTCTTGTCGAGCATTAAAATCTGGATCTTGAATTTTTTGCTGAAGTTTAGCAACGGTTTGTTCGACTGTTGTTGCAGGTATTTTGCGACTATAATAGCGCAACGGTTGTCCGGGAATCGAGGCAATTGTCGCTACTCGATCGGGTAAAATAATCGGATAAATTACGGCTGCCGATCGATCGATTTTTTCGAGCGGTACGGTATAAGTGTCTAAACAGCCTTGCCGGAGAAAATTTTCCAGTTCGGCAACTTGCAATGACTCAATAATATCGCGAGCATTGGCTAGATTATCTGCCGATATAGTCTTCCCATCTCTTAATAAGAGGTTGACATATTCTCGATAGACAGGTTCGACACTATCACGAAAGGAAAACTGAAGATCGGCATCGATCGCATTTAAGTCATTGCGTAACGATTTGAGGTGGTTAATTGCTTGCCGATATGCAGAAGTTGCGGTTTCCAAATCGCGATCGCTAGGATTATTAGCTAGAATAATTTTGCCTAATTGCCAGTCGAGGCGATAGGCAAGATCTGGTGCTGGCAGGCTTTCGGCGATCGCGAGTGCTTGTTTGGTTAACTTTCTGGCTTCTTGATGCTGCCCCGTTAAGGCATATAAACTGCCTAAAGTACCGATTGCTTGGGCTTCACCTCTGAGATCTTTGAGAGTTCGGGATTGCTCGACTGCTGTAGTCAATAACTTCGCAACTGGTATCAATATCTCTGAATCGATCCGATTAGCTGCTTGATTTCTTTTGATTGTTTCAGCTAAGTTAATATAAGCAAAAATCGTGCCGCGACTGGGTGCGATCCGATCTAAAACATTGCGAGTATTTGTTAGAAATACTAGTGTATTCGGTGCTGTCCGCTGGGCTGATGCTAATCGATATAAATTAATTTGAGCCTGGATTCTGACCAATGGTACAGCATCTGGAGCGATCTTTTGATAGGCATCGATCGCGGCTTGTTCCTGCTGTGTCCCATCAATCGAGCTGAGGGTATTACCCAAGCTCAAATTGATGAGATCGATCGCAGCTCGATCTTGGCGTTTGGTAGCCAGATCCAGTGCTTGGATCAGGGTTTCCTTCGCGCCTAAATTTATGCCTCGATCGGCTATTGTAGTTTTTTGTGCTAGCATCCTCAGCGCGCGCAGCGAATTTCCCAATCCCAGCAAGCCTTGCATTTTTAGTTCTGAACTCGGTTGCTGTTGGAGGTTGGTATTAACTTCTTGCAGCGTCAGTAATGCCTGTCGATAAAACCCCAATGACTGAAGTGCCTGCGCTTGGTTAATTTTAGTCCCGAGCGTCCCTTGAGCATCTTTAGCTTGGGTATAAAGTCGATGAGCCTGTTGCCAATCAGCCAGAGCTTTGTCGGGTTTACCTGCGGCTAAAAAGTCGGCACCACGTTGATTTAATATTTGAGCGGACTTCAGTAGTGAATTACTACTAGATTCAGCGATCGTACTTGCCACTGTCGATCTCTGAAGATCGGATCGATTGCGTGCTGTCGCTGGCAAAATTGTCAGGATACTGAGAAATAGAATCGATAAATATAGTTTAGAGGAGTTCATCAGTCTAATTTCGCTAGATTCGATCTAGATATATTGGCATAGATTCAACAAGAGGGAGCGTCTAGGAGACTAGTATCGATCGATCTAAACGTAAAAACTAGAGTTTGATTTAATAATTAGTTGGGAGTGATTTTTGATGCTGCTAATGTTATTATCTTACTTCTGTCTATAATGTAGATTAACTATTGCCAGTACCCAAAAGCTCGCTCCGCACAAAAGATCGGCTATTTGTCGTAAAAGACCGCGTAGTTGTGCCAAACAAAAGGAGGGACGATCGATCGCCCCTCCCATTATTAATAAATAAATAATTATTTGACTTAGTGCTTCGGAATTTTTAATCCCAAATTCCCGTGAAAATCGTGCTGAACCTTGTGAGTCAATTGTCGCGACACGCGATTGACGACTTGTTTTAATAGTTTATCGCCAGTACCTTGAATTACCCCGATTGGTAACTTGTGGATAAACTTGGGGAAATGAATATACACCTTCAAATCGAGATCCCAATCGATCTTGGTACCCAACCTGTCGCCATTAACGGTCTCTACCAGACACATCTGGGCATTGAAATCGACTTCATATCCTGGCGGAGTATAATCGGGAATTGCCACAGTTTTGATACAGTAGACACCACGATCCTGCGGCAATAACTCCAAGCCCACCTTGGGTTCGACAACGTAGCCAAACGAATTAAATCGACCGATAGTCAGATCGTAGCTATTATTGCCGAGGGCATTGACTCCCATTGGATGAGCGCACCGCGTAAACCAGCCTTGATGAGCGTCGAGATATTTACCCACAGTTTTGACATCTGCTCCCATCAGCATCGCATCGGTGAAGCGATAGCTAAAGCAGAAGGGTTGAAGCCGATCTGCGTCGATTAACACCAGATCTTGCCGTTCTAATTCAGGATTCATCACGATCGAATTCTGTGTTTCGCTGTTTTTCTCTAGTGTAGTGACTGGCATCTCCGCGATTATCCCGTTGATGGAATGAATATATGGTGGTAAAAAAACACTGACTTATAAGATCTATTTACAAGCACTAACTGGTAAGAACCGGAAAATTTAAATTATTTTCTGTAAGTGGTCGATCGATCATCGCCGTTCGGACTCAGCCGCGCGTGGTACTAAAACCATTGCCGCAAATCGATCTGCATCTGTAGGCTCTTTAGAGATTCTCGCTCCGAGAGGCTTTGCTAACGACTGGGGCAGCCTGCAATTTCCTGACGGAAAACACCCCGTTAATTGTTTCTATCTTTAACATAAGTAGTAAGAGCACTCAACTTTAAATTTATTCTAACCAAAACTTAATGAAAGCATTTGTAGCAGGCGCGACCGGAGAGACGGGAAGACGGATCGTCCAGGAACTAGTCAACCGCGATATTCCCGTGCGGGCAATGGTGCGCGATCTGGCCAAAGCGCGGACTATTCTACCAGCGGCAGTGGAATTAGTCGTTGGTGACGTCCTCAATTTCGATAGTATTACCACCGCCCTCGGTGATAGCACTGTGATGCTCTGCGCCACTGGGGCTAAACCCAGTTTAGACCCGACTGGCCCCTATCAGGTCGATTATGAAGGCACCAAAAATTTGGTAAATGCCGCCAAAGCTCGCAATATCGAGCAGTTTGTGTTTGTCTCATCGCTGTGCGTGTCGAAGTTTTTCCATCCGCTCAATCTATTTTGGGGGATCTTGTGGTGGAAACAACAAGCCGAGCAGTATCTCCAAACAAGTGGACTCAACTATACGATCGTCCGTCCGGGCGGACTCAAAAATGATGATAATCCCAACCCGATTGTGATGTCGGGAGCGGATACCCTCTTTGATGGTAGTATACCCAGACAAAAGGTGGCTCAGGTGTGCGTTGAGTCACTCACCGACCCGCAAGCCCGCAATAAAGTCCTAGAGGTCGTCAGCGCGCCGACAGCGGTGGCTAAAAGTTGGGCAGATCTCTTTGCGAGTGTGTAGTTATTCAGAGCAGATAGTAATTAGTAACTAGCGATCGTTTATTGTGGAGTTGGTTATTTCGATCCCCTCGATGTCGATCTTTAGTTTTCAAGCCTACATGGATATCCTCAAAACCAGGCGTTTTCGACCGATCGCGATCGCGATCGGTTGTCTCTTTTCGATTTGTTTATTATTAATCTTGCGGCAACCATCCCGTCGGCAGCAGAATCCCACCTTCGACACCACCCGCAATCCCCCGTTGGTAATGACCGGTGGCGACCCCTATATTCGCGCCTTGATGCGGACGATAGCTGCCAGTGAAGCCAACGATCGCCAACCCTATGCGGTGATCTATGGGGGTACTCATGCCGCCAATCTCGATCGGCATCCCGAACAGTGTATTCGGATTACTAGTGGGCCAAATATCAATAATTGTTCTACTGCTGCCGGACGCTATCAGATGATTAATACGACTTGGGCAAAAATGGCCAAGAAATATCATCCGCAGCCGGATTGCTTCATGTTCTTCTTCCAATGTAGTTATCGGTTTGAACCAGAGTATCAAGATGTGGTAGTTCACTCTTGGCTCAGTGATGAAAAATTTTGGAATATGAATATTCCCCAGACTTTAAAAGCCGGCGATCTCGAACAGGTACGGCGACGGCTGTCGAGTACTTGGACGAGCTTGGGTTATGGGATCGAAACTAATACCATGACACCTAAATTGACGGGGATTTATAAGCAGTTGTTACAGGAGGAATTAGAGAAGGCCAATAAACGATGATTAACCACGATCGTCCATCATCTGCTCTACAAAGTTAGTGTAAACTTCACCCTTAATAAAATTTGGGTGTTCGAGAATGCGTTGATGAAAATCGATCGTCGTCGGTACGCCCGTAATCGCATATTCCCGCAGGGCGCGGCGCATCCGGCGAATGGCCGTATCGCGATCGACTCCCCAGACGATTAATTTGCCGATCAGGGAGTCGTAAAACGGGGGAATGTCGTAATCGGTATAGACATGAGAATCGATCCGCACTCCTGGCCCACCTGGAGCTAGATAACCAGTTATTTTACCTGGAGAGGGGCGGAAGTTGCGATCGGGATCTTCGGCATTGATGCGACATTCGATCGCATGTCCTTTCAACACAACTTGTTCCTGAGTAAAAGATAGTTTCTCACCTTGAGCGACTTTGATTTGCTCGGCGATCAAATCTAGTCCAGTAATCATTTCGGTGACGGGATGTTCGACTTGGATGCGGGTGTTCATCTCCATAAAGTAGAAATCACCGTGTTTATCGAGCAGAAACTCGACGGTACCGACACCAGCATAATCGATCGACTTAGCGGCAGCGATCGCGGCAGCACCCATTTTCTGGCGGAGTTCGGGGGTTAGAGCTGGGCTGGGGGCTTCTTCGAGTAATTTCTGGTGGCGGCGTTGGATCGAGCAGTCGCGTTCGCCCAAATGGACGACATTGCCATAGTTATCGGCGAGAATTTGAAACTCGATATGGCGTGGACATTCGATAAATTTCTCCACATAGACGCCACCATTCCCAAAGGCAGCTTCGGCCTCGCCTTGGGCGGCATGATACAAGCGGACTAAATCTGCCTCTTCATGTACCAATCGCATCCCTCGTCCACCACCGCCAGCAGTGGCTTTAAGCATCACGGGATAGCCGATCTCACCAGCAACTTTGAGGGCTTCGTCAGCATCAGCTAGTAGTCCCTCGCTACCAGGTACCGTCGGTACCCCCACCCGCTTCATCGTCTCCTTGGCGGTGGATTTGTCACCCATTGCCCGCATCGCTTCAGGAGAAGGGCCGATAAAGGTGAGATGATGATCCGCACAGATTTCGGCAAAACGGGCATTTTCAGCCAAGAATCCATAGCCAGGATGAATCGCCGTTGCATTGCGAGTAATGGCAGCAGAGATAATATTGGGGATATTGAGATAGCTTTTACTGCCAATCGGTTCACCGATACAGACGGCTTCGTCAGCGAGTTGGACGTGGAGTGCGCGCCGGTCGATCGTCGAATGGACGGCAACTGTACCAATCCCCATCTCGCCACAGGTACGAATAATTCTCAGCGCGATCTCGCCTCGGTTGGCAATTAAGATTTTAGAAAATGACATTGCGATCGAAAGTCCTAACTTTAGAGATGGGGATGGTGACAGATTTTCTGTTCAGGCTCATGACTTAGTATATACAAAGTCGTGAGCCTGTTATCATTTCACTCGCTCCAAAGCCAGTCTCGATCGACAAATCTACATCATCGACTCAAATGGATATCCAGATTCGCCTAGCTTGTCTAGAAGATATTCCCGCTTTAGTAAGTTTGTTTCCCTATTTAATTAATACCTCGACCGCAGATTAGAGTTAAATTTTTCAACCGTAATGCTAGTGGCTCGTTGAGAACTGCCGGATCGTATCGCCATTCCCAATTGCCCTCAGCTACGCCCGGAAAATTCATCCGCGCATTCCCACCCAAACCCAAGACATCTTGAAGGGGGAAAATCGCAATATTTGCCACCGAAGTCATCGCCAAGCGAATCAGATCCCAATGCACGCCAGCAGTACAAATGCCACCAGCATATAATAAGAATCGATCGCGTTCGACACTGTCCAATTTTTCAAACCAACCAACACTCGTATCATTATCATGGGTACCTGTGTACACCACAAAATTGGGTGCGTGATTGAATGGTAAAAACGGATTGCCATTGTCCGAACCAAAGGCAAATTGCAGCACTTTCATCCCAGGGAACCCAAATTGATCGCGCAGAGCTTCTACATCGGGGGTAATTACACCCAAATCTTCCGCTAAGATCGGCAACCGCCCCCATTTTTGTTGAATGGTGGCGAATAAGTCGGCACCTGGAGCCTTGATCCAGCGACCATCGATTGCGGTAGTCTCGCCCTGTTCGACTGCCCAAAATGCTTGGAAACCCCGAAAGTGATCGACCCGAATCACATCGACTAATTTTAATAACGATTCAAACCTTTGAATCCACCAGTTAAATTGCGTATGTGCGAGATTTTCCCAGTGATAAACTGGATTGCCCCACAGTTGTCCGGTTTCGCTAAAGTAATCGGGTGGAACGCCAGCCATCAAGGCAGGTTCGCTAGTATCGGGATCGAGTTCAAAGAATTCTTGATTTGCCCACACATCTGCGCTGTCATGAGCGACATAAATCGGGATATCACCAATAATTTCCACTTCATGTTCGTGGGCATACCGTCTCAATGCCGACCACTGTTCAAAGAACTTGAACTGAATAAATTTATGATAACTAATTTGATGTTTGAGTTGATTCTGCCAATGAATTAGGGCAATCGGTTCGCGCTTGACTAGATCTGGCTCCCAGTGATGCCAGCTCTTATCCCCATGTGCTTCTCGCACTGCCATAAACAAGGCATAATCATCCAACCAATAAATCTGACTGTGACAGAAGTTGTCGAAATTAGTCTTATGGTCTTTATCTGCGAAGGATTGAAATCGCTCGAAGGCAATATGAAATAGTTTGGTTTTGACTTCGATCGCCAGTGGAAAATCGACTTTGTGAGTAGGAAATGTTGGTAAGTTTTCTAGCTCTGCTGGAGTTAATAAGTTATCCTCTAACAGTTTAACTGGACTGATTAATAAGGGATTGCCAGCGATCGCCGAATAACACATATATGGCGAATTCCCATAACCCGTCGGTCCTAATGGTAATATCTGCCAATATTTCTGTTTGGATTCGTGTAAAAAGTCGATCAATGCATATGCATCTCGACCCAAATCGCCAATCCCAAATGGGCTAGGTAATGAGGTGGGATGGAGCAGAATTCCGCTGGAGCGAGTCATAAGAAGTTTGGAGTGAGGAGTTGGGAGTTGGGAGGAGCATGAGAGAGGGCGCGTGGAAGAGAGCGGTGTGGAAGCGTGATTAGGTAAAGAGCATTTCTGCAAACATCTCAATCCTAAAACCTAAAACCCAATTGCTCCCAACTCCCAACTCTCTTAGAATTTAAGTACCTTCGCCACCGTCTGCACATCCTTATCCCCACGTCCCGAACAATTGATGACAATTTTGGGGCTACCAGAGAGCTGGGGACACAGAGTTTCGAGATACGCGATCGCGTGGGAGGTTTCGAGGGCGGGGATGATGCCTTCTAGC
>NZ_JANNDR010000294.1:0-15786 GCF_031378165.1 Chamaesiphon sp. OTE_75_metabat_556 | reverse complement strand
AGTAAGGGTACCCACAAGCGGTGTTTTTAGTCGGGGGAAACCCCCGACTAAAAAAACGACAAGACGGGGCACCCCTACAAGAAAATCATCCCCTGATTCAGCAACGCCAGAAATCGTTAGCGTACTATTTTCTCTCAATTCTGCTTTTCGCCACGATCTGGTTCTGTTCTGACTATCGATAACTCTGATTTTATGTAAACACTCTGTATGAAGATTTAGAAATTCAGGCTATGAAACAGCATATTACAGAAATTATCCAGGAAAATAAGTTCTTACAAATTGAAATAGCAAAACTTAAGCAAACTCAGCAGATAGCACAAAGGCAAACACAGATGCTGTGTCGTACTTTAAGTGGATTGACAGCAGAACCACACATCGATAGATTGCTGCCTCAAGTGCTATGCGCTATTGCCGAACAGTTAACTGTTTCTTGCTGTGTACTTTGGCTTCAAGACTCGAAAGCAGAAACACGCTGCCTTCGGATGCTATACAGTGAAGGTCAAATTCTATCCGGATCGCAATTACTAGAATATCCAAGGGCACTTAAGCTAGAGGCGATTGGAAAGCATCCGGTTTGGTTGACGAAGTCCCAAGACAGCCCGTTTATCATCATTGATGATATGGCCAATTACTCTGAATTACAGCCATTGCAGCGTGAGTACATAAAAGACCTAGGTATTAAAGGGCTTTTAGAAGTTTCTTTAATACATAACACAAAAGTGATTGGTTGTTTAGCCGTTTACAGTACAAAGCATCAACGTTTTTGCACTACCGAGGTTGAACTAGTGAAGGTGCTAACACATCAGGTTAATCTAGCGATCCAGATAACTCACCTAGCTGATGAAGTTAAGCAAGAGGTACAACAGTCTACTGTTGTTGAAGAACGCAATCGCCTAGCACAAGAACTGCACAATTCTCTAATGCATTTACAGGAGGTGCTGACTCCAAACAATACTGGTCATTTTGATAACGTTTTAGATATGAAAAGTGTAGATCTCCGTCTAACCCAGGATTATCTATTACAAGATATAGCTATGGAGAGATCGACTGATAAAATACGTTCGTTAAAGTCACTAAACTTAACTCAAAAAGAACAGGAAATTTTACAGATGGTTGCTTCTGGATCTAATAACAAAGAAATCGCTGGAACTCTTTGTCTTTCAGAAGGGACAATCAGAAATTATATTTCCAAAATCCTCAGTCGTTTGAATGTAAGAGATCGCACTCAAGCAGCACTAATAGCAAATAATTTTCTTAGTTAACTAGAGTCTAGTTTTCACAATTAAATTAATTGATGATGAATTACAGTATTTTTGGTTTTACGTCTCCGTAATATCTATGGAGCATCTAAATATTTGATCGAGTATGATTTAGTTATTTTACTAATATTATTTAGACTCCATTCTTGAAATTCAAATAGAAATAATGTGAAAATGAATAATTTAGATATTTTTAGTTCCATACTATTAACTGGTGTAGGCTTTGGGATTGTAACTTACATATTAATTGTCAGACAAAGCTTTAAAGATAAAACATTTGGTATGCCGGTAATTATGGCATGTGCTAATTTTGCAGGAGACTTTATCTGCTCATTTATTTACCCACCTAGCCCTCTTGAAAAGTACATTAATATGTTTTGGCTATTATTTGATGTAATGTTCATATTTTTATACTTAAAGTATGGTAAGAATGAATTCTCGCAAAAGCTCCCAGAGCAATTATTTTACCCTCATTTTATCCTTGTCTTAGTTTTTAGTTACTTGACAACTATGTGTATAGTTGATAGTCTTTTTCGAGAGTCTTATTCTGATGCATTTAAATTTATTGGCATAGTAGATAATTTTATAATGTCTATAATGTTTTGCTCAATGTTTCTTAAACGGAACAGATTAGAAGGTCAATCTGTTTACATAGCATTTTTCAAGTTACTCGGATCACTCTGTATTGCCATGGCTTTTTGTTTATTTACGCAGATGTCATCTATTTTATATTTGTGTGTTGCGGGGTTCTGTATTTTTGACTTTATATATTTTATTTTAGTTTACCAAGAAACACAAAGTCTTGTCTTGGTTTGTCAAGAAATTCAAAACGAAAATGTTGTTTTAAAATAAATACTTGAACGGATAGTTATTTATAAACATGGGTAGGTATAGATTGACATGAAACTAATTAACGAACTCAGAACCAACTCTTTTTTGCAACAGATTTATTGGATTTCAGACCCTGTAAATTACTTGAAAAATGCAGTGAAGCTTTATCCTGATATTTTTACTGGTAAAATAGTAGGCTTTGGTGGTTTTGGTAGCACTTTGGTTTTTGTTCAAGAACCAAAAGCTCTTCAGCAAATTTTTGCTAACGACAAAAAGCAGTTTAGTGCGCCTACTAATGATGTTTTGCAACCAATTCTAGGTATTCATTCTGTTGGTACAGTTGAAGGTAAGCGTCACGATCGAAAACGGAAGCTCCTCATGCCTCCTTTTCATGGATCGCGATTATATACGTATGGTGAAATTATCTCTAATCTGTCTAGTAAAATCTTCGATCAGCTACCAGTAGGCCAACCTTTCTTTGCTGCCGAGGTAATGCAGGAAATTACGCTTCAAGTTATTTTAAAGGTAGTATTTGGCTTAAATGAGGGAGAACGCTACCAACAAATGAAGCAATTAAGTGCTGAATTATTAGGTCTTTTCAACTCTCCTTTAACTGCTGCATTTCTCTTTTTTCCTTGGCTGCAACGTGATTTAGGTAATGTGAGTCTTTGGGGCAAATTTGTCAGGATCAAGCGGCAAATTGATGTACTGCTTTATGCTGAGATTCGAGAACGCCGAGCGCAAGTTGACTCAGAACGCAACGATATTCTCTCATTGCTGCTGTCATCTCGGGATGAAGAGGGGAACCCAATGACAGAAGATGAGCTACGAGATGAGTTGATGACTCTCATGCTCGGGGGTAATGAAACTACCGCTACCGCACTGTCTTGGGCATTTTACTGGATTCATCATTTGCCTGAAGTTCGGGAAAAGCTATTGCTGGAACTAGCAACTCTCAATCAACCTCTAGACCCTATAACTATTTTCAGACTTCCCTATCTAACTGCTATCTGCAATGAAACATTGCGAATTTATCCCGTGTCTTTATTGACGCTCCAAAGATCGGTAGAAGAACCTGTTGAATTACTAGGACATAAATTAGCACCGGGTACTGACGTGGTTGGTTGTATTTATCTTTTACATCAGCGTGAGGATTTATACCCATATCCCAATCAATTTAGACCAGAACGGTTTTTAGAAAGACAATATACTCCCTTTGAATTTATGCCTTTTGGCAATGGTACTCGTCGCTGTATTGGTGAAGCCTTAGCCCTATATGAAATGAAGATAGTTTTGGCGACCATTCTAACCAGCTATCAATTGAAGCTGGTCGATCCAAAACCAGAGGAAGTGACACGTCGCGGTCTCACTCTTGCTCCTGCTAGTGGTGTCAAGATGATGATTCAAAGTAAGCAGACACAATAGATCCAATTCATTGAGGGTTTTACTAGTTAAATTCTTAACGAGAATCGATCGCCTTAGCAAATAGCGCAAGATAATTATTTCGTGAGTTTATCTACAAAAGTGTCAAATTTTCATAAATAGATTTATTAAAGGACATCTGAAAAATGCTAAAATCGAGGGCAACATCTAAGCTACTTAATATCATTATTTATCTAACTACCGTTGGAGGAGCCGTAAATTTTGCTACTCCCGAAGCTCTAGCTCTGCGTAATGAACTCTATATCACCAGTTTAGGTACAAATGAAGTTCTAAAGTATGATGGAGATACACAAGCATTCCTAGGAACTTTTATTTCTAGTGGTAATGGACTAGTTGCACCTGATGGTTTTGTCTTTGGACCTGATGGCAATGCATACGTTAGCGGATTTTTTAGCAACAATATCCTCAAATACAATGGGAAAACTGGAGAATTTATTAGTATTGTTGCTGATAACATCCCAGGTCCTACTCAGTTAGTATTCGATCGGGACGGTAATCTTTTAGTCAACACCTATGGCGATCAATTAGTTAATGACTATGGTGACACAACAGGTTGTCTCCCTATTAATAGTTGTGAAGTGCTTAAGTATGATGGCATCACTGGAACTTTCCTGGGAGTTTTTGCCTCTGGTGGTGGATTAAATGGGTCTGATGGACTAGTTATTGGTTCAGACGACAATCTCTATGTCAGTAGCTTCCGTAGCAACCAAATCCTTAAGTACGATGGGGAAACTGGGGATTTTTTAGGAGTTTTTGCTTCTGGTAGCGAGATGAATGCTCCATCTGGTTTCACATTTGGTCCAGATGGTAATCTTTATCTCACTAGCTGGTTTGGTAATCAAGTCCTCAAATATGATGGGAAAACAGGGGATTTTCTGGGAGTTTTTGCTGCTGGTAATGGTTTGGAAAATCCGAATAGAGTAGTTTTTGGTCCAGATCAAAATCTCTATGTTAGTAGCCTTGGTTCCAATCAAGTTCTCAAATATGATGGCAACACAGGTTCTTTTCTTGGTAATTTTGGCTCTGGTTACACCCGTCCCACAGATCTCATCTTTGTCACTGTTCCGGAACCATATTCTGTTCCAGAACCTTCTTCGGCAATCGGTACTTTATTGTTTGGGAGTTTAGGGAGCATTGTTTTACTGAAGTACAAACGAAAAAACAAGGTGGTATGAAATCATGTCCGCCCGATCTAAGTTAAATTATGCGAACAAAATGCTGTCGCAGAATACATTTTTCCACTGTGCTCAGAGTAGTAATTATAGCAATACGAAATCGAGCATTTTTTTATCAGTAAAATGAGAACTAAAACATGAAGCTAGCTAATTTACTAAATATTTCGGGTAAGACAGCCATTGTTACTGGTGCGGCAATGGGTATTGGACAATCAATTGCGACACGTCTTGCCGAAGCTGGTGCCCATGTTGTCGTGACTGATTACAATGAGCCGGCTGCTCGGGAAACTGCTATCAGTATTCGTGAAAGTGGTGGTAGTGCTGAGGCGTGGTTTATGGATATAACTGATACCGATGCAGTGCAAACAACAATTGAGCGGATTGGTAAGGATTGCGGTCGCATCGATATTTTAGTCAACAATGCTGGTATCTATCCAGCGCATCCGTTTCTAACTTCTGAAGACAACCTCTGGCAAAAAACGCTGGATGTTAATGTCATGGGTGTTGTGCGTTGTATCCGTGCCACGATTCCACGGATGATCGAGACAGGTAGTGGTGCTATTATCAATCTGGCTTCATTAGGCGCTTTTCATCCCGGTCGGAATTTTGCACACTATAGCGCATCTAAAGCAGGTGTGGTGATGATTACAAAAACTCTAGCCTTGGAGGTAGGTGCTAATAATATTCGGGTGAATGCAGTTGCACCAGGTAGCGTTGCCACCCCTGGGGCTACTGCAGAGTTACAAGCAGCAATGGCTTTATTCAAAGATCCTGCTGAACTTAAAGCCTTGGAAATATTTAATCAGCGCATTCCTCTTGGTCGAATAGGTCAACCGGATGATGTCGCCAAAGCGGTTCTCTTTTTAGCATCACCTATGTCCGCATATATTACAGGTGAGGTTATGGTTGTGGATGGAGGATTTTTACTCTCATAACTGAGTCAGATCTAGAGCAGATCTGGGTGTGCTCTAGATCTATTGCAAACAAGTTTTGTGATAAATTTCAGTTTTCCCTATTCCTCTCAACTCATGAAAATCAGTAGCAGAAGCTGTCTAAATATCAAAATTTTATTTTCTAGAGAGTAACAATGAATAAAACCGTTCTAATTACAGGCGCTTCAAGTGGAATTGGTGAAGCAACAGCTAGATATTTCCTCCAGAGAGGCTGGAATGTTTCCGCAACGATGAGATCGCGCAGCAAAGTAGGTGATTGGTCGCAGGAAAAGAGAGCTATCTGTCCGTATCTTGATGTTACCAAACCTGAGACAATTTCTGCTGCAATCCACGAGACATTAGAGCATTTTGGACAAATTGACGTGTTGGTTAATAATGCTGGTTATGCACTCATGGGACCACTTGAGGGTGTGACAGCCGATCGGTTAGAGCATCAGTTTCAAACTAATGTTTTCGGGCTTGTATCAACGATCCAAACAGTCCTGCCAGTTTTGCGTCAACAGGGTGGAGGCACCATTATCAATGTTGCTTCAATTGGTGGTCGTCTTGCTTTTCCGCTTACGTCCTCTTATCATGCAACTAAATGGGCTGTCGAGGGACTCTCTGAGTCTCTACGCTATGAATTACGTCGTTTTGGTATTCGGGTAAAAATTATTGAGCCAGGTGGTGTCAAGACAAATTTTATCAATCACGGGACAACTTGGGCAACACATCCTGATTATACAAAGATGGTCGATAAGGTGAAACAGTTTAGCGAGAAGATTAATGACTCTTTACCAGCACCGCAAGGTGTTGCCAAAACAATTTATCGGGCAGCAACCGATAAATCGGGAAGACTACGTTATTCGCCCTACGGTGAGGCTTTTTTGCTCCTGCACGCGATACTTCCAGATAAGTTATGGCGGTATTTAATCGAAAATATGATGCTGGGGAAAATCAAGTAGGCTCGGTTTGCAATTCAATTGTGCTCCTTGTTCGTTTGAGTTCGGGGCATTCGGTGACTTAGATATCCCAACAAGAAACACGATCGATTATCAGGTGTTCAGTTGGAAGATATCACCAGCAAAACTACAGCATGAACACCAATACCCTCTTCTCTCTTCTCTCTAGAATCAGCGGGCGACCTGCTACTCAGTGGTGGAGATCATTACTGTTGCCGATCCTAATATTCATGAATTCGTTACCCACCGACTAAAGTTTTTGCTCTATGCTCCAAAGTTTGACTTGCAATCAAAACTTCCTGTCTAGCCCACCGATCTGCGGTGATAATATCATCGAGACTTGGGTCAGAGTGGTTATGAATATGATAGAGATCGCAAGCTTGTTCGATCGAATGCGCAATATCGAGAAATTGAATTTTTCCGGCTAGGAACAGGGCGACAGCTTGTTCATTTGCGGCATTAAGCACTGCTGGCATGGAACCGCCAGCACGACCGGCTGCGTAGGCTAGTTGGATACAAGGATACTTTTGTCGATCGGGAGCACTAAACGTTAGTGTCCCTGCTGTGACTAAATCTAATGGCTGCCAATCAGTCCGAATCCGCTCTGGCCAAGACAGAGCATAGAGTAGGGGCAGACGCATATCCGGCCAGCCCAGTTGTGCCAAAACCGAAGTGTCTTGCAACTCAATTAGTGAATGGATGATACTTTGAGGATGAATAACAATTTCAATGCGATCGTAATCAACACCAAATAGCCAGTGTGCCTCGATGACTTCCAACCCTTTATTCATCATCGTGGCAGAATCGATGGTAATTTTGCGACCCATTGACCAGTTGGGATGCTTCAAAGCATCCGCAACAGTTACTGCTGACAATGTTTGGATTGGATCATCCCGGAAGGCTCCCCCAGAGGCAGTTAGTAGCAACCGCCGCAACCCTTCAGCAGGAACTCCCTGCAAACATTGAAAAATTGCTGAATGTTCTGAATCTGCGGGTAATAACTTAACACCGTATTTGTGTACCAAGGGTAAGATGATCGATCCACCAGCAATCAGAGTTTCCTTATTGGCTAGAGCGATATCTTTACCTGCTTCGATCGCCGCAATTGTTGGTAGTAGACCAGCGCAGCCCACAATCCCAGTCACCACAATCTCCGCATCGCCGTAGCGGGCAACATCAATCACTCCAGCTTCACCCGCTAGCAGCATCGGCTGGGGCGTAATATCTGCGATTGCCGCCTGTAATTTGGGTAGTTTTTGCACATCTTGAATCGCGACTATTTCGGGTCGGTAGCTGCGAATTTGTTGAGCCAGCAAATCTACATTCTGTCCTGCCGTTAATCCCACCACCCGAAATTTGTCAGGGTATTGAGCAACAATAGTCAAAGTTTGAATACCAATGGAGCCGGTCGATCCCAGGATAGAAATTGCTTTCACGTTAGTATATTCCTAAAAATTAATATTTCGCTCTAGTTGTCCGAAATTGCTGATTTATAGATATCGAAATGTCCCAGATGGGAGATCTACTTAATCTCTTGACGATCGAGTTGAAAATTATTTTAAAAGGGATGCAACCCGAATACTCGAAGAGGTAAATTGTGAAATCCACAATTCTAGATCGGGGTCAGGAATCGCTATTTTAATTGATTCTACAACCTGCTGTGCTTGAGTTTTAGAGTTAGTCAAGGCAAATACAGAGGGGCCAGAACCTGACATCATTCCCGCACATCCCAGCCGCTGGAATTCGTCTCGCAATCGCTGTACCTGTGGATGTTGCGGCAATACGACTCGCTCTAGGTCATTGTAAAGCAACTGACCAATTTGCTGCTCATTCTGATAATCGATCGCCGACAGCATTTTTGCTAACCGCACTTCCTGCTGATAATTGTCGCCAATCGCATCATCTTTTAAGTATTGATGATGAAATGTTTGGTAAGCCCAAGCTGTTGAAATAGACAGACTGCGATATTTTCCAATCACTAGATAGGAATTATTTAATGGTGGCAGCGCAGCAAGAGATTCGCCTTTTGATGTAGCCAGGACGGTACCACCAGCAATACAGAAAGGTACATCAGATCCTAATAAAGAGCCGAAGTATTGTAATTTTTCCTCACTCAGTTTTAGATCCCACATCAAATTCAACCCGACTAAAACTGCCGCAGCATTTGTAGAACCACCGGCCAATCCTGCTCCCACCGGAATCCGTTTCTCAATTGTGATGTCTACACCACCACACTTGCTAAAAGCATCACTAAAGTTTTTTGCCATCAATGCGGCTGCTTGATAAGCCAGGTTGGTGTGATCTTGAGGCACTTCTGGATGGTCGCAATGTAAACAAATAGCATTGGTGTTTAATGGACGCAAGTCAATCTGGTCGGCTAGATCGATGCTTTGGAGTACCATTGCTAAATTATGGTATCCATCTGGACGAGCACCAATAATCTCTAAGTACAAATTAATTTTGGCAGCGGCTGTCAGGGAATAAGATTGCATGAGGAAGATTTTAGAAACTTGAATATTTGCTGATGTGGTTAGGCAGTCGCCTTGATGTCAAAAATTTTCTCAAGGACATCAGCCACAACTTTATCTGGAGTAGAAGCCCCTGAGGTAATTCCCACGACAATCGAACCAGGTGGTAGCCAGCTTTCACTTACTTCTAAATTTTGATGTAACTTTTTATGCTCAATTCGATTCCCTGGCCCAATCCGCTCTGCGCTGTCAATATGATAGGAGGGAATTCCCCGCTCAATGGGGATTTCCTGAAGGTGCGTGGTATTAGAAGAGTTAAAACCGCCAACTACTACCATCAGATCTAGCTTTTGTTCTACGAGTTGAAACATCGCATCCTGACGTTCTTGAGTGGCATCGCAAATAGTATTAAAACTCAGGAAATGATGATTGACTCGATCTGCACCATATTTACGCATCAGCGTCCGCTCAAATAACTTGCCAATTTGCTCGGTTTCGCCCTTGAGCATCGTGGTTTGATTAGCAATTCCTACTCTGATTAAGTCGGTGTCTGGATCAAATCCTACTGAATAAGCATGAGTAAATTTAGTCAAAAATTCTTGACGATCTCCACCATTGAGGATGTAATTGCAGACATACTCAGCTTCTTGCAGATTCAGAACGACCAGATATTTAGTAGCATAGGAACTGGTCGCGATCGTTTCCTCATGCTCGTACTTGCCATGAATAATCGAAGTGTAATCACCTTTCTTGTGTTTTTCGACGCTATTCCACACCTTAGAAACCCAAGGACAGGTTGTATCCATAATTTTGCAGCCTTTTTGGCTTAATAATTGCATCTCCCCAAAACTAGCCCCAAAGGCAGGTAAAATTACCACGTCTTCTTTGGCCACAACTGAAAAATCTTTTTGCTGTTGTTGATTAACCGGGATGAATTCTACCTGCATATCCCGCATATTTTCATTGACTAAGGGATTATGAATCAGCTCATTAGTGATCCAAATCCGCTCGCTCGGAAATTGCTGACGTGTCTCGTAGGCGAGGGCAATCGCTCGTTCCACTCCCCAGCAAAAGCCCATCGCCTCTGCGAGCTGAATCGTCACGTTGCCTTGTTGCCAAGTGTAGCCACTCTCCCGAATCTGCTGAATCAAATTACTTTGATATTCAAAATGTAGCATTTCTTTTACTTCCGTAGCATGTCCAAAGCCCTTGCGATGGTAGTTTTCAGAGCTATGAAGCGATCGCTTAAATGCCTTTGTGTCCATTTTATCCTCCTGATCTTAATATTTAGTGAGTTCGATTTGTAATGTACTCCGCGATCGCCATCAAAGGCAGCGATTTTTCTTTAAAGGGAATGAGTTCGATATTGGCGGCATCAACTAATCTTCTTGCCTGGTGTTTAGATTCCTCAATGCCCCACAAACTTGGGTAAGTCGCTTTTTGAACCTGTTCATCTTTACCTGAAGTTTTCCCCAGTTCCTCACTAGTTGCGGTAATATCCAGCACATCATCAATAATCTGAAATGCTAGACCAATATTGCGAGCATAGCGAGACAGTCTTTGTAAAACCTCATCATCAGCTCCGGCCAGCATCGCACCACAAAGAACTGAAGCTTCTAATAAAGCACCTGTTTTATGGGTGTGAATAAAGTTGAGAGTTTCTACATCAATAGCCTGCTTGCCCTCGCATTCGAGATCGAGAACTTGACCACCGACTAAACCAGTTGCGGCAACGGCATAACTTAACTTAGCAACAACCGGCAACAGCCTTGGTGCTGAAACATCTTGAGTCTTAGATATAATAAATCCAAAAGCATAAGCTAACAGTCCATCACCAGCAAGAATGGCGATATCTTCGCCATAAACTTTATGATTTGTTGGCCGACCTCGCCGATAGTCATCGTTATCCATGGCAGGTAGATCGTCATGGATGAGAGACATGGTATGGATCATTTCCACTGCACAGGCCGTTGGCATCGCCATTTCGACAGTACCTCCAGCTAGCTCACAGCCAGCAAGACACAGAATGGGGCGCAGCCGTTTCCCTCCAGCCAACAGCGAATAGTTCATCGCCTCATAGATTTTTTCGGGATAGACCACTTCAATTGACTGTGCGAGTGCCGCTTCGACTTGATTTTTGCGTTCTGATAAGTAGCTGTTGAGGTCGAAGTTTGCTTTGGCAATTTCGTGCTCGAATATCTGATGTTGTTCGGGTTGAAGATTTTGTAAATTTTGTTCAAAAACTTGAGTATTCATTTTCCTCACAGTATCTAGATGTTCTTGCCATTGCTTATGATTAGAGACAGGTTTATTACTACCTGCGCCCTATCCCAACTGTTAACTTTCATAGTGTAAAAATTTCTGTCAAATATTAGCTTTTAGCCTACTTTAATCTGCAAGTAAATAATCTTCAGGATCGACCCACCGACCATCCGCTTTAATCAGATCGATCAGCTCTTCAACTCCATTCGCTTCTGGCACTTTTTTGATTTCTTCACGCCCACGATACAGGGAAATATAACCAGGCTGTTTACCAACATAACCATAGTCTGCATCTGCCATTTCTCCTGGACCATTGACAATGCAGCCCATGACCGCAATGTCTAAACCTGTCAGATGTTTAGTAGCTTCCCGCACTAGATGCAGTACTTCTTCCAGATTAAACAAGGTCCGACCACAAGATGGACATGCGACGTACTCTACCATCGTCTTCCGCAGCCCCAACGCTTGCAAAATGCTATAGCCAACGGGAATTTCTTTTTCTGGTGCTTCCGTCAAGGAAATGCGGATGGTGTCACCAATCCCATCCGTTAGCAGAGTAGCAATTCCGGCGGTGGATTTGATGCGACCATACTCACCATCACCCGCTTCGGTGACACCCAGATGTAAGGGGTATTCCATTCCTAGTTCGTTCATGCGCTGCACCATCAACCGGTAAGCCGCAATCATGACCGGGACTCTAGAAGCTTTGAGAGAAATAATTAAGTTATGGAAGTTCAGAGATTCACAAATCCGAATAAATTCTAAAGCAGATTGCACCATTCCTTCTGGAGTATCGCCATAAGTAAAGAGCATCCGCTCGGATAGAGAACCATGATTTACACCAATCCGCATCGCTTTGCCCTGGTCTCGCAGGGATACAATTAACGGCTCCAATGTTTCATGAATTTTCTCCCCAATTTCATCAAATTCAGCTTGAGTGTATTGGGTGCGCTGGTCGTTGGGTTTCTCAAATACATATAGCCCTGGATTAATCCGCACTTTATCTACATGATTGGCAACTTCCAACGCAATTTTCATCGCATTGTGGTGAACGTCGGCTACCAGGGGTACAACTTGATAAGTCTCTGCAAGTTTTTGCTTGATTTGGGCTACTGCTTTAGCATGAGCTAAACTAGGTACCGTAACGCGAACAATTTCACAGCCGATAGCATGTAGGCGACGAATTGCATCTACAGAGGCATTTATATCCAAAGTATCTTCATTAATCATTGACTGCACTACCACTGGAAAACCACCACCAATAGTGATATCACCAATCCGAACCGGACGAGTTTTCCGGCGGGGAATGGTGCTAATTAAGCTGAGATCGGGAGCGGTTGGAGTTAAAAGAGTCTGCATAGGTTACTAGATTAATGGCTAATGGTAAACAATGAGGAAGAAGTAGTAATTAACAACTGTTTACACCACCAAGCAGAAAAATTCTGCTTGGTGAATAGTTCCTAGTTACTACTGTTCGACTTTACAAGCTCATGGCAACAGCAGTAGTCTTTTGGACAACCACATCATTTCGGAATACTTTCACTTCTTTTTTGACGCGTTCAGCAATTTGTGAACTAGTCAAACCAAGATCTAATAGCGACTCTTCTGGAGTAGCATGTTCAACGAACCGATCGGAGACACCAATCCGAATCACTGGAATTACGATCTGACGATCGAGTAAAGCTTCGGCAAGAGCAGAACCGAAACCACCAGTCGAGCATCCTTCTTCGAGAGTGAACACGCGACCAAATTTCTCAGCCAGCGGCAAAATTAAATCAGTATCTAATGGCTTGGCAAAGCGGGCATTAATCACAGTGGTCTCGATGCCTTGTGCACTTAGATCGGATGCGGCTTGAAGTGCTGGGTAGACCATCGAACCATAAGCAACCATCAGCACATCGCTGCCATGGCGAAGAACTTCTGCTTTACCAATAGGTAAGGGTTCCCAACCTTCTTCTTTCAAGGGAACACCATAGCCATTACCGCGTGGATATCGCATGGCAATTGGACCATTTGGATGGTTGATTCCAGTTACCAGCATTTGCTGAAGTTCAGCTTCATCTTTAGGAGCCATCAGCACCATATTTGGAATACAACGTAGGTAAGCGATATCATACATACCTTGATGAGTAGGTCCGTCAGAACCGACAATGCCTGCTCGATCCATGCAGAAGAAGACCGGTAAATTTTGGATACAAACATCGTGAACTATCTGATCGTAGGCTCTTTGGAGGAAGGTTGAGTAGATCGTAATCACAGGGCGCATTCCCTCACTAGCCAAACCTGCTGCTAGTGTTACTGCGTGCTGCTCGGCAATACCCACATCAAAGTATTGACCTGGTAGTTGTTTTTGGAGGATGTCTAGTCCTGTCCCTGTGGACATAGCGGCGGTAATCCCAATTACTTTCGGATTGCGCTTCGCAATTTTGGTGAGGGTTTCACCAAACACCTTGGAGTAGCTGGGGGATTTGAGTTTGCTAGAAGAGATCGCCTTACCTGTAGCTAGATCGAATTTGGATTGGGCGTGGTAGCCGATCTGTTGTTGTTCGGCAATTTCATAGCCTTTACCTTTGACTGTTGTGACATGTACCAATACCGGACCTGTTAGTTGATGTGCGTGAGAAAAAGCGGCAATTAATTCCTCTAGATTATGTCCGTCAATTGGACCGATATAAGTGAAGCCTAGGTTCTCAAATACTGCTCTGCTCTTTGGTGCTAGCATGCATTTGATCCCTTGTTTGAGCTGATTCAATGCGGGAGTAGACTCTACATGTGCCAGCGTTTCAAACTGTACCTCTAATTTTTGGAGTAAATCTACTGGAGTACTAAGATGTAGTTTATTCAGATGGCTCGAAAGTGCGCCGACATTTTCCGAAATCGACATCTTGTTGTCATTGACGACAACTAATAAGTTGGTGTTGGGCAAGGAGCCTGCATGATTAATGGCTTCTAGCGCCATACCACCTGTGAGCGAACCATCACCAATTACTGCCACCGTTTTAAAGTTTTCACCTTTAATATCTCGGGCTAGAGCCATCCCTAAAGCTGCTGAGATACTAGTTGAAGCGTGACCTGCTCCAAAATGGTCGAATTGACTTTCACCACGATTTAGATAGCCAGAGATTCCATCCTTTTGGCGTAACGTATGAAAACGGTGATACCGCCCCGTTAATAACTTGTGTGGATAGGCTTGATGGCCGACATCCCAAATTACTTTATCGCAGCTTAGGTCTAGAGTCTGATATAACCCTAACGTAAGTTCGACCACTCCCAAACCCGAACCTAAATGACCGCCAATCTTGGCTACCGTTTGTAAGTGTTTTTCACGAATTTGACCTGCAATCTCTTGCAATTCTGAAATTGATAGTCCGTGCAATTGATTTGGATGAGTAATTTGGCTCAGATTCATAGGATTTTTTCTCCTTTAAATAGGTCGGTTGTAATGATTTTGCCTTAATAGCTAGATCGGTCTAATTTAATTGATGAGTTTACTAGTTTATTGTCAAAATGATGTGTTTAGACACAGTATTCACCTGTAGCTTGATTGTATGGTGAAGTATAAAGCTGTTCATGAAAGATAACAAAACGGCTAATCAGTGAGCTTGGTCGGCGATCGCCAAACAAATCACTCATTTCTTCTAAAAGTGTCATCATTTGGGCACGGGTTTGAGCATAAAGCTGTGAAAAGTATTCAAGTCTTTGCTCAAAAATAATTAATGCTTCATCTACTGATAGCGCATTATCGAGTTCAACATCGCCCAAACACACATTAAACTCACGCAGCTGAGCATCTTTGTAAATTCGCGCCAGGACGGAGTTAAGTTCTTTTTCCGCTTGAAGTAAAAGCTCGTTAATTGTTTTAATTGAGCCACCAGCTTTGCCGTGAATTATTCGGAGCTTATCAATTAATGATATCCGCTCATCTTTTGTTTGGGTAACTAACATCCCAAGATCGTTGCTTAATCGTACCAGTAGAGCTGCTTTGTTAAGCACTTCAACTAGTGAACTTTTATTGACAAGATTTTGGAAGTTATCAATTGGCTGAACAATTTCAGCTAGGATACTAATGTAATAAGCCAGTGTTGGAATCACCAGAATAGAATCAGTACCTACTTGAATACGGCGTGATAAATCCATTTCTGGCTCTTCTAACAGAGCACTAACAGCTTTGTATCGATTAATCAGCCCTTGTGATACCAGTGAACCAACAGAAGAACTAGCTATTGAATCTGCTACAGCAAAGCAGGTTTCAATGTTTGCAACTAAACACGGCCAAACGCCATATTCTATATCTTTAGATGAAATGTGTGGGTGTAAGTTGAGATACGTCCGAGAAATAGCTTTGTGTTTGACAGGATTATGTGACTGCCAAAAGCCAGAAATACACTGTGATTTATGTTGTACTGGAGCCAACAACTGCGTACTAGAAGCGGATTGACTTAATAAGCGTTTAC
>NZ_JANNDR010000279.1:0-6257 GCF_031378165.1 Chamaesiphon sp. OTE_75_metabat_556 | reverse complement strand
CGATGGTCTCGAACTACGTTCTAGAGTCAAATCAATGGTACGGAATAAGAAGCAATTCGACCGAATCGAATCTTTGTCCAGACTCCAACAAAACAGTATTGCTTCATTAGAAAATAACTTGGGTGAATTAGTCGGCGATTTGGCGATCGGCTTTGTGACCGAATTGAGCACCCCATTGAGTAGTATTCAAGAGCAACTAGAAGAACTCAGCGAAAATCTCGAAAGCTTTAGCAAAACTCAAGTGCGACATCTGATCGATTCAGCCAATCGATCGGCTACTAATATTCAAACAAATACTTATAAGTTTTGGACGTATCTAGACTTTGCTGCCGAAAAAAAGCAATTTTACAATAACGAAGTTTGCAATATTAAAGAGATTATCGAACAGATCGCGATCGTCCAAGCACAATGGTTGAATCGACAAAGTGACTTAGATGTTGATATCCAGCTTGCGACTATTGCGGTGACTTCCAAGCATAGCGAACTGATGATTAAAGAATTATTAGATAATGCTTTTAAATTTTCTGAAGCTGGTATCAAGATCCAGCTTTGCGGTCGCATCATCGATCGAGCGTTTCACTTTTGGATCGGAGATCGGCGATCGGATACGCCGATCGATCTCCCAATTTCTGGATTGAATCTAGGGGAGCAAGAATTAGGACTAGGCTTGAAAGTGGTCAAGAAGATCGTCGATTTATATGATGGTAGTTTTGCGATCAATATTAACGTTCGGCATGAAACCATCATCTATCTGACGCTCCCCTTGGGCTTGGCAGAGGGAAATTAAGTCAATTGATAATTGATAATTGATAGTTGATAGTTGTGGAGATCGGGAGATGTCACAAATAAAACTTTTCAAACAGCCTCTAACAAACAGAGCCGATCGAATATTCGATCGGCTCTGTTTTAACTCAGACTGGTATTGACGAGTGGGATTGATGGATTACATCATGCCCATGCCGCCCATGCCGCCCATGCCGCCCATGCCGCCCATGCCGCCCATACCACCCATGCCGCCCATGTCAGGAGCAGCAGATTTGGGTTCGGGCTTCTCGACTACTAGTGCCTCAGTCGTGAGGACTAAACCCGCGATCGAGACTGCATTTTGCAAGGAGGAACGGACGACCTTGGCTGGATCGACAATCCCCGCCGCCATTAAGTCTTCAAACACTCCAGTTGCCGCGTTATAACCGATATTATCAGCCGCAATGCGGACTTGTTCGACAACAACGGAGCCTTCGACACCTGCATTATTAGCGATCTGGCGTAGTGGTGCTTCGAGAGCTTTAGCAATAATATCAGCACCAAGTTTTTCTTCGTTATTGGTGAGGGTCAGCTTAAAGCTAGGAATTTTATTCGCTAGGTGAATCAATGTCGTACCACCACCAGGGAGAATACCTTCTTCTACGGCTGCTTTGGTCGCATTGAGGGCGTCTTCGATCCGGAGCTTGCGATCTTTGAGTTCGGTTTCGGTAGCCGCACCGACTTTGATTACCGCGACACCACCAGCGAGTTTGGCAATTCGTTCTTGGAGTTTTTCGGTATCGTAAGCTGAATCTGTCTCAGCGAGTTGTTGCTTGAGTTGAGCGATCCGTTTTTGGAGGTCGCCGCTGCTGCTGTTGCTAGAAACGATCGTCGTGTTTTCTTTGTCGATCGTGATTTTAGCGGCTGTACCCAACATTTCGAGCGTGGCGGTATCCAGATTCAGCCCGATTTCTTCGGAAATCATTTGGCCACCAGTGAGGATGGCGATATCTTGGAGCATCGCTTTGCGGCGATCGCCAAAGCTCGGTGCTTTAATGGCAGCGACGCTGAGGACACCGCGTGCTTTATTGACTACCAGGGTAGCGAGAGCTTCACCTTCGAGATCTTCGGCGATGATGAGAAGGGGTTTACCAGCGCGGGCAACTTTTTCCAGAATCGGAACTAAGTCCTGGATCGAGTTAATCTTTTTGTCGGTAATCAGAATTAGCGCATCGTCAAATTCAATCACCATCCGCTCTTGGTCGGTGACTAGATAGGGCGATAGATAACCGCGATCGATTTGCATCCCTTCGACTACTTCGAGTTCGGTGGTCAGGGATTTGGATTCTTCAACGGTAATGACGCCATCTTTGGTGACTTTATCCATCGCCGCCGAGATCATCTCGCCGACTTCGGCATCATTTCCGGCTGAGACACTCGCTACCTGGGCGATGCCTTTGCCTTCTACCGGTTTGGCCAGCTTGGCAATTTCGGCGACCAGCATCGTCACGGTTTTGTCCATGCCGCGCTTGATGCCGATCGGATTGCTACCAGCCGCCACGTTCTTCAAGCCTTCGCGAATCATTTCTTGGGCGAGGACGGTGGCTGTAGTAGTGCCATCGCCTGCCAAATCTTTGGTCTTGGCGGCGACTTCTTGAATCAATCGCGCCCCAGCATTTTCCAAGGGGTCGGATAATTCGACTTCTTTGGCGACGGTAATCCCATCATTTACGATCTGAGGTGCGCCAAATTTCTTTTCTAGTAGGACATTCCGCCCTTTGGGGCCGAGCGTAATCTTGACTGCATCAGCCAAGGCATTGACGCCCCGTTCCAGGGCACGACGGGACTCTTCGTTAAATGCTATGATTTTTGCCATACTATTTTTTTCTAATCATCTCTTCCAAAATTTAGCACTCTATGACGAGGAGTGCTAAACGGATGCCGATCGATCCATGTGCGGTTTCCCGAACTAATTGCCAAGTTAGAATTACCAGAGGAGTTACGCGAGATTTTTGGTAGCTGTCGCCATCAAAATAGTCAACCACTCCCAATCCGATCGAATCGCGGCGATCGACGAATCAGTTCAACCGCCAGCAGATCGATCGGGTAAACACTGCCGGTAACCGAACTTTCCCCGATTAAATGTCTAGCGATTGGCTAGAAAAATCTGAAAAAAGTATAATACAAGGTAAAATCTTTAATCGGATGAAAAATTAAAATTAAACTCCAAGCTTCAAACGAGTTTTAATCGCCAATTTTCAATATTAGCTATTTCTGCTCGATCGCGCTCCAGCCAGGGCAAGCCTTGCTAGCAGAGCGATCGTTAGATATCAATTGGTTGTAAGTATGGATGCCGATCGCGCGATCGCAATTATTGAAACAGTTCTGCCTCCCAAATCCCTGAATCCAGTGCAGATTCAGATTGTTCGTGGTGTGATCGCGGGACAAAGCTATCAACAAATCGTCACCACAGCTAAAACTGGGTCAGAACTCGACCCACACGATCGTCAACTTGCCAAGAATTATCAACTCGGTTATGTCAAAGAAACTGGCGCTCAATTGTGGCAGTTATTGAGCCAAAAACTGGGTCAAAAAGTCACCAAAAGTAGTTTGGCGGCAGTGCTGCTATGGTATTCCAAGCAGCCAGAATTTAAACTCGACGATCGCGCTCGATCCGTGCGAGCGCGATCAGACTTAGATCGACAACTGGCAACTAATCTGGAGACGGACGCACGTTTTTTCGGGCGGATGGAGGAATTAGCAACGCTGACTGATTGGTGCCTCTACGAACGTTGTCAGATCGTCTTCTTGATCGGTATGGGTGGGATGGGTAAAACCACATTGGCGGGGGAAATCGTGCGTAAATGTGGTGGGTATTTCGATCGAACAATCTGGCGATCACTGCTCAATTTACCGCCAGTCACCGAACTTTGTGGCGATTTGCTCCAGTGCTTGAGTGTGCAGCCACTGTCAGAGTTGTCAAATTCACTAGACGGACAGATCGAGTTATTAATTGCGGCACTCAAACGCGATCGCTGTCTCTTGGTTTTGGACAATGTCGAGTCGATTCTCGAAGGCCAAGTCCAGTCCGGTCAATATCTACCAGGCTATGAGGGTTACGATCGATTATTGAGAGCGCTGGGTGAATTGCCTCATCAAAGCTGTGCGATCCTCACCAGCCGCGAGAAACCCCATACGATCGCCCGATCTCAGATCGTCAGTCCTCAACTAGTTCGATCGATGACGGTCGCTGGAGTGACGGCCGGTGCCGGACATCAATTAATTCAAGCTTATGGTTGTCCGCAGCTCCCAGCGCAAATGTGGCAAAAAGTTCACGCCCACTATGCTGGCAACCCCCTCGCCCTGAAAATTGCGACGATTACGGCGATTGAGATGACTGGGGGTGGGGAAAAGATGCTCGCACTCTATTCGCTGATGGAAAGCGGTCAGCTTCAGTTTCAAAATATCGATGATATTCTCCATCGTCAATTCGAGCGACTCTCGGAGATCGAACAACAGTTGGTCTACTGGCTGGCGATCGAGCGCGAACCAGCCTCCGGCACCGAGTTGCGCTCGAATTTGTTATTAAATCAGACGGTACCTTGCGAAATTATCAGCGCGCTCCAGTCACTATCGAGACGTTGTATTACGACCTGTCTGGATGGGGGATGGTCGTTGCAACCAGTAACGCTCGCCTATGTCACAGGGCGATCGATCACTCGATTCGTGGCCGAACTACTGCCTCCCTTAGCAGCCGAGCCGCCAGCAGATCTGCAAGATCGCTTTGTCCATCTCAATACTTATGGCATCATGAAAGCCACCGCCAAAGATCGTCTCCGCCCAATCCAGATCCAGTCGATCCTCCGACCCATTCTCGGTCGATTGGTGAGCAGTTGGGGCACTCGCGAACGCATTGGCGACCACTTACGTGGCATCTTGGCACAGTGGCAGACGTTGACGCCAATTCCACCGGGCTACCTGGCCGGCAATATCCTCAATCTCCTCATCGAAATCGATCCAAATCGAGCGATTAAAGATCTAAACTGTTCTTTACTACCGATTCGATCGGCTTATTTAGTCGATGCGACTCTGCATCGGGTGAATTTTACTGCTGCCACCTTCGATCGATCGCTCTTTACCCAAAGATCGAGTGAGCTGTTCTCGGCAAATAATCATGTGTCAGACGAATTAGGAGTCGATCTCGATCGGCGGCAGCAGATTAGTGCCCGCGAAGCTGAAACGATCTACAGCCTAGATGTAAATCGCCCTCAAAATCCTAGTCTGTCGATCGATCGACCTTACGAACAGATGAATATTACTGGCGTCACGGGATTACCACCCGAGCAAATTCAAGCACTCAAATTACTAGGCGCGATCGAAGATTAACTCACGTCACCAATCTCGGTTTCTCCAACCAAATTATTTCCCCCAGTCCCCCAGCCCCTCAACTCCCAACTCCCCTCTCCCAACTCCCCAATGCCCAGCACACTCCCCAACCCCTGGCTAGTCGCGATCGCCTTAAACTCCCTGTTGGCGATCGTTGCCACCATTATTCCCAAGAAACTCTTAACTCCTGCTGGCTTAATTAATGCCTGGGGATTGGGAGTTGTCGTCTGGGGGACTTTGGGTTGGCGCGGCTATAGCGTGGTGATGTTTTATTTTCTCATCGGTTCGGCAGTCACGCGGATCGGCATGGCGCAAAAAGAAGCCGCAGGTATTGCCGAAAAACGTGGCGGTGCCAGAGGGCCAGAAAACGTCTGGGGTTCGGCAGCTACAGCGGCTGTCTGCGCGATCGCGATCGCCGCAATTCACTTCGGCTGGCTCGATCCGAGCTGGGAATCGGCATTTTTGTTGGGTTATGTGGCGAGTTTGAGTACCAAATTGGCAGATACGACTGCCAGTGAAGTTGGCAAGGCGTATGGGAAGAGTACGTTCTTGATTACCACCTTACAACCCGTACCTAGAGGGACTGAGGGTGCGGTTAGTTTGGAGGGGACGCTGGCGGGGATCGTGGGTGGTGTCCTGATTTCGCTGGTTGCTTACAGCTTGGGGCTGATTACGCTAACTGGCGTGGTGATTTGTACGATCGCAGCTTTTATTGCCACCAATTTAGAAAGCGTCATCGGCGCGACGGTACAATCCAAATTTGACTGGTTGACGAACGAATTGGTGAATGTTATCAACACGATTATCGGCGCAGTCGTGGCGATCGCACTCTCGATTTGGTGGCATTGATTAAGTTGTCGATCGAATCTAGTACTCCTCCCTTCCCGTACCCATTCCAGTGTCAACGAAGAAATAGGGGTTAGAGGGCGAAAGTTAGTGTAAATTGAAGAAATGGAACAAAAGCCGCAGCTAGATAAAATCGGGTTAAGTACAGCAGATTGGGAAGGAACCCCAATCGCAGTACAGCAGCTAGTGCTGGCATTATTAGCAGAAAATCAATAATTAAAAGCACGCTTGAGTCTCATCGAAGAGCAAATCAAGCAAAATAGCCAAAACTCATCAAAACC
>NZ_JANNDR010000244.1:0-3597 GCF_031378165.1 Chamaesiphon sp. OTE_75_metabat_556 | reverse complement strand
CAATAGAGAAGATCGCAGCACTTCGACAATTTTTGGCTCAAAGACTCGATCGAATCGATGCGACTTGATGTTACCTAACGTTAGGTAACACTAAAATTCGATCGTCAGTGCGCCTAATTCTAAGTGCCGAGTAAAATTAATTTGGATATTAAGGTTGTATCGACGGAATGCTGCCGAGCGGCATCCATTAACGGAATGCCTTGATATACCAGTCCGATCGTTTTTCGGATCGCATCGATCTGTTTGGGAGAGTAATCCCTCAATTCTCCTCTTCTAATTGCCTCTGCCAACCCACCTGAGAGCTTGGCAACTAGGATGCGGCGTTCTTGGTTGCTAGCATCGATTTCGCCCCGCATCATCGCAGCACTGGTCAGCGGATTTCGATACACTTGTGCGGGTGGGACAAAATCGACTAGGGCTACTGCTAAATTAGATTTTTTAACGTGGCGCAGGTTAAACAAATAGGTTTTTCGTTTGCCTGCTTTATCCTTGGTAATCACCGTCAATCCCGATTGAACTGTCTGCTTATTGGTCTGAATTACCCCAGGAATACTCAGCGGATCGATCGGTGAGAGGTGGATTAGGGTGGCAGTATTAGTCACAGTTTGGTCTTGATTAGCAGTCATCGAACCATTAGTTGTCAAACCGACCCAGGACTTATTTTCCAGAAACATCGTCTCGATGGTTTCACCGATATTCTCAAAGTTAATATTCGTCCCGACACCAGGACAAATATTAATATCCATCACATCTTGTAAGGGAGACTGGACGCGGACGATGATCGGTTTGCGAACGATGATTGAATTACTGCGCTCGACTTTACGGGCCAGTAATGGACTTTCGATCGAGCCAACCAACAACATTGCTGTCAGCCCGATTGCTGCTAACTTGCTCATAACAATTTAATTAATTTCAAAAGATTTGGTTGTGTAGAGAGAGACTCTAGAGCCAGAGGGTAAAAACCAGACCCGTGCGTTATTTTCGAGTCGTTGAATTTGGGCTTGATTGCGCTGCGCCCACTGCTGCACGAGGGTCGATGAAGCTCCATCGAGTACGCCACCCAATACGTTCGGGTTACTCGTAGTAGTAGAAATCGCCGTTCCCGATGTAGTAATTTGGGTCTGACTATTAGATTGGGTCAAGATTTTACCCAGACCTTGGAGTCCGCCAATCAAGGCTGTTTGCATATCGCGTCTGTTAATTTCGTCGTTGTTAAATTGCTTTAATTCCGCAACTAAGGGTTGATTATTAGTCCCGACTAACATCAAATTTCCCAGGGAGATCGAACGCTCTTCGCCACTGATCGCGATTTTGGCATCGCCAATTCGCAACATCCCATTACTGGCAACAGTAATTTGAGCCTGAATTTTAGTATTGGCGGGAATAGACATCCCCCCGCGCGTATCGACGAAACCTTGCTCTAGGTTGAGCAGCACTTCTTGACTCTGCTCCCCAGAGATCGCTTGAAATGGGGTAATTAAACTAGCGATTCGGTTTTGTCCGGCAATGATTCTTCGACCGGATTGGTTAGAGTTACTAGATACTTGACCGGATGGTGATTGCGGTGCCACGGCAACTGTTTTATCCACCCGCGATCCAAAGACACCAACTGCACCATTAGTCGCTTCTTGCCAACTGACTTGAGGTGGTGGAGTCGGTTTTGGGGCAGATTGAGTTCCAGATGGAGCGAGGATGCGTGTGGCTGGGACGCTAGGAACAACCGTCCCACGGCTGGCAATTACGGGTTTGACTGGTTTAACGACGGTTTCAATCGGTTTAACCGCTGATTTAGGCTCGACCCTGGCAGGTGCAGAGGTTGGAGTTGGGGAGGGCAGGATTGGCGGTTGAACGTTAGTCGGCGGAGATTTGGGTGTGATTACTTCAGGAGCAGGTGTTTCTGAAATTGCAGATTTAACTGGCTGAGTTACCTTGGTTACAGGTGGATTAGAAACAGGTGAAGGTACGACCGAGGGTGCAGTAGTGCCAGTAGTCGCAATCTTTGCTGCTTCCGCATCTTGCTGAGATTTATTAGCTGCTGCCAGCAACTGCTGTTCTTGCTCCTGTATCGCTAATTTAGTTTGCACGACCGGAAAACGCGGATCTGACTCATATTCTTTAGCTGGCGGTGATGCTTGAGGCTCTGGAGCCTTAGACACTTGGGATTGTGCGCCAGTATTGCCAAACATCATCCACAGGACTAACCCCATCGGCAGGGATACTACCCCAAGCAGCAGGAGAGTTTTAGTGGCTCCTTGCTTGTGCAAAGGAATCTTGGTCTTTTTCACCTCTATGTTCTCATTCGTTCCTGCATCCAGATCGGTAAATCGATCGCCAGATGAGTTGTCAGAATGAGTGTCTCCAGGCTGAGGGATTTGAGTCTTTGTCCCAACTAGTTCGAGGAAAAACTCCGAATCTAAATTCCCAGTAACTGCTGGAGCTGAAGTTTCGCTATGGGATTGAGCTGGGGTTTCACTGTGGGATTGAGCGGTGATTTCTGGGGAGACGGATGGACTTTCTGGCGGCGATTGGGCTGGATCTTCAGTATTCATTGAAATTTGTCGAGTGGTTAATTGAGCGATCGATTACTCAATCATTCACTTGAGTTAATTGAGTTATTTATTAGGCTGTTGAGAGGAAGTTGAGCCGACTCCAGGCGTGGCAGGAGTTGGAGTTACGGGCACTGTATTCGGTAAGATCGGCTTAGTATCTTGTGCGCCAGTTTTTTCGATCGCATAAATCTCGATTCCTGACGATCAAGCCATTGCGACTACCCGCGCTAAATTCTTGCTATCTTTGGCTGCGGCAGCATCCACATCAACTAGGGAAGGCGGTACAACCGATCGCAGGTAGATAGTTTTATTAAATGGCACGACTTTCTCGATTGAATCTGAGGTCGCTCGATACACTAAATTAGCCACCAAATTCACCTTCCAGAGCCGTTCGTTAGCGTCTCCTTTAATCTCCACCGGATCTTGAATATCCAGGGGAATGAAGGCTACTTCCGATCGTCCTTGGAGGACTTGAAGCTGGGTCATCAAGGGTGCGATCGAGCCACCCAAGAACTCCTCACGAAACCTGTCTGCCAAACCAAATGAACCGCCCCAAACTGTCGTAGGAATTAATAATTTTCCCGATTTCGATTCGACGGGTACGCCTGGATCGACTTGGGGATGGCGGGGGTCGTCAGTTGCCGTCAGGGGTAGGTGTTGCTGCCATGTAAATAGCTTGCGGAGCGTGTCGAGCGTAAAATCTTTAATTAACTGTGGCGAACGATTTTTACCTTCAAAGGAGGTAACTTCGATCGTTTTGCCATTGACTAGCTGCACCATCGTTGGCAGCGGACGATGAGCGAGACTGTTCATCCCGATCGCTTGAATTATCAATAAAATTAAATTACAAATCGAAATCCCCAAGGTGACTAGAATGAACAGTCCCACCTTGTTTGTCGTATCTACCTCACGATTGCTATTACGAAGGATCGTCAGCTCTTTGAACGAATCTGCCATCTCAGGGGAATATTGCGTTAAATATATACCCAGTTTTAACTTGTCGATCGAGCGAATGACTTGAGACAAAAGGCTGAAACGGACATTTCCA
>NZ_JANNDR010000235.1:0-6368 GCF_031378165.1 Chamaesiphon sp. OTE_75_metabat_556 | reverse complement strand
GGGTGCCGGCATCTGCCTGAATGACGTCTGCATCGACTAGGATTGTTTTCTCTCCCAGAATGGCAAAATCGAGGGTCGATCGCAAACTCCGACCGAGCAATCGTTGAATTTCCTGCGTCCGTCCAGACAACTTGAGCACTTCCCGCTCGTGCCGCTGGGGTGTCGCACCTGGTAGCATCCGATACTCAGCGGTCAGCCAGCCAGTCCCCGTACCTGTCAAAAACTTCGGTACGCCATCTTTGATGGTGACGGTACATAACACGTGGGTATCGCCACAATCACTCAGTACGGAGCTGGTGGCAAACTTGGTAAAGTCGCTCTGAAAGCTAATCTGACGGAGCTGATTCGACTGGCGGTGTTGGCGGATTTGCATCTGGATTGAGGGTTGATAATTGTACTACAGACAGAGATGTGTCGATCTAAATTCTTGTTAACTTTTAGTAGAAATTTAAATCCCTAGCAGCTATCACCATCCTAACCCCTAACCCCCCATCCCCTATCCCCCACTTCCTAAATTGGTACTTGACCGATCGCATATTTAGTGTTTCACTGGATAGACGCTCGGAATCAAACGCTATATATTGTCTACTATAGACTATCGATTCGGACAAGCAGATCCCATCAGGGAAGACCTTTTGAATGAAATGCGGCTCATTGTACGTTGAATATGATTGCACAATTAAATAGTCATCCAGAACAGATTGCGGTTACTCATAACACATCAAATACACTTCACAACCAGATCGAAATTGTTGATACACCTGCCGATCAATTTTGCACGGAGATTGTCGCTAACGCCCTCAAGATTGCCAGTACCGGACAACGCGTTTTGATCGTCCAACTTCTCAAAGGTGGCATTCGCCAAGGTCACGATCGAATTATCAATCTCGCTCAAAATCTCGATTGGATCCGCTGTAATTTAATTCGGAATATTTCGATTTCAGATTTAAACGATCTAGAATTAAACAATTTCAACCAACTATGGAAACACGTTCGCGGCGCAACTCGATCGAGTGAATATTCTTTGGTGATTTTAGACGATTTGAGTCTGGCAATCGAGCTAGGTTTAATTAGTGTCGAAGCTGCAACAACTTTTTTGACTAAGCTCCCCGCCGATCTCAAAATTATCCTAACTGGCACCAATCCACACCCAGCGATTTTAGAACTGATAACTTGAACGAGTTGAGAGTTGACTAAAAACAGAAACCCGACTTCTTGAAGAAGTCGGGTTTCTTTGAATCCTGCGAGTGGAGATAACTATACTCAAAAATTTATCTATCTATAGCTTTCCCGTTCGTCAGCTAGGGCGCGACTGCGAGTGTTTGTGCGCGATCGATCGACTTTATCCTTCGCTTTGGTGGCACTACGTTTGAGTGCGTCGAGACGGGATTCGTAGTGCTTACGTTTGCTTTTTTTGGGAGTATCGTCGGTCAAAGTTTTGAGCGCACTGCCCAGGCTCTTGTAGGCATTAGGGAGCGTATAGCCAAAGCGAGTTTCCAGGGCGATCGCTTTTTCATAGGCATCGATCGCTTCTTTGAGGTGTCGATCGCTATTATTGCGTGCATACAGGCGATAACCAGAGATGCCGCACAGTCCTAGTGCTAGGACTAATAATAGTCCGTCTTGTACCCACAGTTCGCCGACAGCACCACCTAGGCCGATCGCCAGTGCCGCCATTTCCCAGCCATCGCGGGAGATCGTGTCATTTTGGACGCGGGCGACTTCATGCCAAAATAATAGGTTGCGTTGATCGAGAGCCAGCCGTTCCCACTTGACCAAATCGATTTGAATTTCCACTTGATCTTTACCCAATTCCTCACTGCGAATTAGGGGTGGATTGACTTCGACGGTAGTTTCTACAGTCACCCAGCTTTGGAGTTCGGGCGGGAGTAAACTTTTGAGCCGACGCAGTTCACTCATTTCAGCGCGAGCAGAAGCAGCGGAATAGGATGTCATAGCGATAGTTTGGATCGATCGTATCTTCTATTCTACCCAATCCTCGGTCGAGATGAGCAAATTTCACCAGTTTCCAGATTACGTCCTGATATGACCTCGATCGCAGTGGATATAGATCAGAGATGTCATATTTGATACACGGAATAGCGACATACGATCTCAGTGATGTCAAAGATTCCATCTCAGCACATATCCAAATTCGCTCAATTCAGATGAAATATCGTTTTTTAGGCACTTTTTGCGCCCTAGTGACCATCATCGGAATCGGTGGCACGATCGCCCGCGCTGATGTTAGCATTACAGCACCCGAGGGAGATTCTGCATCAGATGTAGCAGAACCCACTCCCAGAACTCCGGTTAAGCGCGCTCCCCAATCAACGCCTGCACCTGTGATGACGAAACTAGAAATAGATACATACAATCTGGTCAATAAATATCGCCAGACCAAAAATCTGCCCCCATTGACGATGGATCCGGCGATTTCCGCTGAAGCCAAAGCCCACAGCGAACAAATGGCGCGATCGGGTAACATGAGCCATGATGGTTTTAACGATCGAGTCGCATCAGTCTCGAAAACGATCGTCTATCGCAGCGCGGCGGAAAATGTTGCTTACAACATGGGCTACGGCAAGCCCGAATTGGTGGCGATCCAAGATTGGATCGAAAGTCCTGGACACCAACACAATATGGTCGGACGTTATGACCTAACCGGAATTGGTGTCTCCAAAAATGCCAAAGGGGAATATTATTTTACCCAGATTTTCATTCGTAAAGCTTTCTATGTCAAAGATGTCGATTAGGAGCGATGTGAGTGAACCGATCATTTATGATAGAGATGGTTTCTTCGCCCCAACCGCCGACTATGGAAGACTTTCAAATTTGCGATCGAGATTTAGATGATGCGCTGCGAGATCGCTATCTCCATGCCGAATCGATTGCTGTCGATACTGAGACGATGGGGTTGAATTATATTCGCGATCGTTTGTGTCTAGTTCAATTATTTTCACCTGGTGCCCTGACGGTAATTCGGATTGCCAAAGGACAAACAACCGCACCAAATTTACAACAGGTGATGCAATCTACCACCGTTACTAAGGTTTTTCACTTTGCGAGATTTGATGTGGCTCAATTGCGACACCGTTTGGGGATCGAAACCCAGCCCATATTTTGTACCAAAATCGCCAGTAAACTGATCCGTACCTATTCATCCCGTCACGGTTTAAAAGAATTAGTTGCCCAACTCGAAGGCGTAGAACTCGACAAATCCGCTCAATGTTCCGATTGGGGTGATGCCGAAAATCTTTCGGACGAACAATTACGATACGCAGCGAATGATGTTCGGTATCTAATTAGTATACGTCAAAAATTAATTGCGAAGTTGCAACGCGAAGATCGCTGGGAATTAGCGCAGGATTGTTTCAAGGTTCTACCGACGCTAGTTTCGCTCGATTTATTGCAATATGAGGATATATTCTCTCATCATTAAATAGCGAGATCGCACCATCATGTTAACCATTTCAGTGCGTCAAGCTAATCTAGTAGATCTTTCAACAGTTTCAGCAATTTTGGCTGAAGCTGCTGGATGGCTCGATCGCCAAAACAGCGATCTGGAAAATTAATGGCTCAATATAAGCACGATCTAACTTGTGTTTCTTATACCAATCAAAAAATTATCGCCAGAGCGACGGGAGGAAAATGACACAATACGAGCGAGCATCAAGTATTTCGTTTATCTCAAAGATTTACCAGTCAACATTTTAAGTGCATTACTAACAATTCGATCGATAGTAGAGATTGAGGATACTAAAATCGATCGCAAAAATTGGGCGAAGTTATTGCTGTGCATAATTTTAGCTCGTGGGCAGTGCCCATCCTACTTTTCTGATTCGCTCTTTTCTTTGCTGCTTTAGTCCGTCATATCTATTTCAATATCATACTTATCTAGAAGTCCTGCTATACCCGATTGCGAAAACTTAGCTTTCTTAATACGGTTTAACTCTGGATCGAGCGAGTAGTTAAAGGAATTCCGAAAATCTGCCTTTTCCAGAATCGTACGCTCAAAGATGGTTCTGGTCAGATCGCAGTTATCGAAGACAGAAGAACTTAGATCGCATTCAGTAAAGTCTACTTCATGAAGTTGAGAGTTTTTAAATACTGTCTGTTTAAGTCTTACTCGCTGCTTCATAGGAGACGTTATGTCAGAAAATGATGAATGATTGAGGATGCAAGTATCGAAGTCAACTACAAATCCAAATTCACTACAGTCTCCAAAATTCAGACCTAGCATCTTACAATCCTTGAATTTAATCTCCTTTAATGCTGTTCGATCTAGATTTACTAAGCTAAGATTGCAACCTAAAAACTCACATTCCAAAAATTTAATGTCTGAAAGGTCGGCATGTGAAAAGTTACAGTTGACAAAGTTACAGTACTCATACTCACCTTTACTTAAGTGGTTTTGAGTGAAGTCTATTTTATCAAAAGTTTTTTCTTCTATAAAGACCTGTTTCATATACTCTACTCCATCCTGCGATCTATACTAACTTATGGGCTGCAATAAGTCTTCAGGTACTGGACGATCGAAAGCCAAGAATGATAGCTTGAACGGAATATTTCAATCAGGTAACTTATACTGAGCCACAATCTTCTTCGCAAATTCTGGAACGTGTTGCTCTAACTTTTCAGGATAATTGCGCTTGCTAAATAAATAATTGCGGGTGAAGTGAGAATCGATCGAGAAACGGGCATATTCCAATCCTTTGGGGCCGATCTTATCGATGACTACACCCATGATTTTCGCTACCCACATTGGTAGGGTGACTGCTTTATCGTAGGCGGGAATGCTTTGTTGAACGGCGGCTTTGCGATCGCCTTTGGACATCACAGCTTGAGTCTCGATCGCATCATTCACTAGATCTAACATCTGTTGACCGCGATCGTTTCTGACAACGATCCATTGCCAGCCATAGGGTGCGCCCATATAACCGACGACTAAATCGGCGAGGGAGTTTACATAGTCGAAACAGCTCAAACAGGAGGGGGCGAAGACGTCTTTTAATTCCTTAGTATTCAACCCGAAAAAGGGTACTAATTCGGTCGAACCATCTTCATGTTTGAAGTGGACATTAAAGTCCTGCATAAACTCATAATAAACTACCGTCTCGGGCGATCGACTGGTGGTTTCTAAAAACTTCTGTAAGCCTGCGCGGGTGACGTTATCGGTACAGGGGGTACCGAGGACGTATAGTTGCTCTAAGCCTAATTCTTTTTCGACGGCGCGTAGGGCTTGAATTTGACAGCCGACACCGATGACTAGGAGCTTCTTCAATCCCGATTCCGCGATTTGTTCGAGGATCGATAAGTTGGGTGAGAGGGTGGGTTTGTTGACTTTAGCTGCGAGAATTTCCGCTCTAGTCCGGGCAATTATCGGCATGGGTGTAAACCTGTCTTCGGGGGTATTTTGGACGCACACAACGCCTTCTACTAGCCCCTGCTCCAGCATTTCGATCGCGATTGTACTGACGATGCCCGTCCATTGGGCACCGGGGATCGGCTCGATTTTGCGGGCTGCCATCATCTGCTGATGGACGCCAAAATACAAGTCGTCTTCTTTATCTAAATCCCGACTGCGCCCGTGGGTTTGAGTCTCCAAGGTGGGAATCTGCTGGTTGATGAAAGCACAAGCGGTTTTGACGTAGTGGATATAGTGGGTATCGCACAACCCGCATTCGCTGCACAGTTCTTTGGCAGGTTTGACACTATTGGGTTTGAGGGCTTTGGCTTTCTGGTGTTTGGGTGCAGCAGTCATGGGGACACTCGATCGATGATGTGGTTATTTTAGCCTAGTGGCTAGGGGATAGTGGTTTGTGAAGGTTAAGTTTCGATCGGGTGACTGGGGGAGCCAACGACTAGAAGTCGTTGCTAGTGTTGCAAAGTCTGCCTACGCAGACTAATAAATTATAGTCAGAGTGGCTTCAATCGTTTGGGTAACTGGGAGCGACTTAAACTTAAATAAAATCTAAGATTGACTGGGCGGTAATCTGAGCTTGTTCGAGATGGGGAACGTGTCCGCAATTATCGATCCATTTGAGTTGAGAATTAGGTAAATTTTGGTTGAAGAGTTGTGCTGCATTTGTACCTAAGATCCGATCTTGTTTGCCCCAGATAATCAACGTTTCTTGCTGAATTTCAGGCAATTGATCGAGTAAATAGCCATAACCACCACTGCGGGTAAAGGCAATTAAAGTTTCGCTCCATCGTGGCATTTCTAGATGGAGAGCCGCACATTTTCGAGCGTCAGCGGTGGCAAAGGATCGATCGAAATAGGCGTTCTCGCTGACACTTTGACGAACTTGGGGACTCGCTAGAAATTTGGTGGCTAAATTACCTAATGGTTGGATCAGAAACTTACC
>NZ_JANNDR010000219.1:0-4816 GCF_031378165.1 Chamaesiphon sp. OTE_75_metabat_556 | reverse complement strand
AGCGATCGAAAAGCCCAATCCCATCCCCACAAAACCTTTGACCCACAAATCCACAGGTAGATAAATCACGCCAGTAGTCGTCATTCCCACCGAGAGGACAAAGGATACCCAAGTTTGAAAAATCCACGCATTACTATCTTTTTGAGTGCCAATCTGTTGCATGTTCTTTGCTCCCGTACTTAGTTAATGATGAAATGATTTGGTGTGTCGATATCTCAATCCTAAACTGCAAAAATCTCGATCGAGCGTCACAATGGACAGTTTCTCAACTGGCTCGATCTCCGAATACTCTCACGAATGAACTTTGTGGTTTAACATAAAGATCGCTCTGCTCTTCCTCCAGAATCGATCCATGACTAATTCACCGCCCAATGCACCAAAGGTTTCGACAGGGAAGCAATTAGTACCCCCAGATGGCTGGATGGAAATCGGCTCGATCGTTGGCGCACAGGGGATTAAGGGCGAGGTGAAGGTGTATCCCAACTCAGATTTCCCCGAACGGTTCGAGCGGGCGGGCGAACGGTGGTTGTGGGGCACTCACGATCTCCAACCGCGATCGATCCAACTCCAAAAAGGCTATGAAATCCCTGGTAAAGGCTTATATGTCGTCCAACTAGAGGGTATTGGCGATCGATCTCAAGCCGAAAGTTTGCGAGGACAAATGTTATTACTCCCCACACACGATCGACCCAAACTCTCACCAGGCGAGTATCACAGTCAGGATTTGATCGGTTTGCCCGTCTTTCATCAGGTGACGGGGCAAGCCATCGGCAATGTGGTCGATATTTTTACGGCTGGACATGAGATTTTAGTGGTAGATGGATCGGCTGGTGAAGATGGCACCGCAGCAGCGATGATTCCTTTTGTCAAAGAAATCGTGCCAGTTGTCGATCTCGCCAATCGGCGGATTGAGATCCTCCCGCCACCAGGATTATTAGAACTATATCTACCCAAGTTCAAGTTGACAGTTGACGGTTGACAGTTGACAGGGGTACTCGAACGGAGCACATATCGCGTAGTCTATCCTTTAGGAGACACTGACTGAAATTAGATCCAAAGAAAGATCGCGGCGACCTCATCAAATCTCGATCGGGTCGAGCCTGTCTAGATCTGTCAGGAATAGATCGTGGTGATGCTAGGATCGATCGCGAGTCATAAGTAAATCAATAAATCCCCCGATCGAGATGGAACAGCTTAATAATGCGTTTACCCTCTTTTTGAGCCTGCTGGTAGAGGCAATCCCGTTCCTGTTACTAGGAGTGCTGTTATCGAGCATCCTCATGATTTTTATCGACGAACGCTGGTTGATGGCACGGATGCCCAAACATCCCGTATTGGGGGCATTTGCGGGTAGTTGTATCGGTTTTTTGTTGCCAGTATGTGAGTGTGGCAATGTCCCCGTGGCGCGGCGATTGATTATGCAGGGGTTGCCGCTGCCAGTGGCGATCGGGTTTTTGATTGCCGCACCGACAGTCAATCCGATCGTGATTTGGTCTACGTGGATTGCTTTTCACGATCGGCCGGAAATCGTGGTTTTGCGGGTGGTATTTACACTACTAATTGCCACCATTATTGGCTGTATTTTTAGCACTCAAACCGATCTCAAACCGATCTTACAACCCGCGATCTCGCTAGGTACAATTCGCGCCCAACCAAAAGTTAGTACTGGTTATAGTCTGCTCGATGGCGGTGACTTTATGCTCGGTGGCGCGGGTGAGGCACCGCTGAAGATGACTCAAGATCTGCTGCAACCACCCACAAGATCGCTCCGCGCTAAGATTAATTTAGTGCTGGATAATGTCATGCAAGAACTCCGAGAACTGGGAGGCGTATTGGTACTCGGTAGTGCTGTCGCCGCCGCAATCCAAACCCTGACCCCGCGCGAACTGATCGTCAGCCTGGGACAAGGGCCAATTTTGTCGATCGTGGTGATGATGATTATCGCTGGTTCGATTTCGATTTGTTCGACGGTGGATGCTTTTTTTGCCCTCTCATTTGCGGCAACATTTACCAGCGGTTCCTTACTCGCCTTCTTGGTATTTGGGCCGATGTTCGACCTCAAAAGTATCGGCTTGATGCTCTCGATTTTTAAGCCCAAAGCGATCTTTTATTTATTTGCGATCGCGACTCAATTAACATTTTTATTCACCCTGTTCGTGAACTTCCATGTCAGTTAAACCACCCACCGATCGATCCAACTTGCGTAAGTCCTGGTTAGATATTCTGGCTGTGACGACCTGGGGAATTTTACTGCTCAAATATGCGATCGACGGTACCCTGTACATTTTGATCCACCCCAGTTATTATCTCCTCGTTACCGTCACTGGTGCCTGTTTGCTGACGATCGGTTTATGGCAGAGCTGGCGACTCTATCGCGGTAACATCGCCACCGCCACCGAACAGCACAGTAGTCTGCTACCGACAGGTGCCGCCTCGATGTTACTATTGGGTACCGCGATCGCCGGCTTGATTATTACCCCCAAACTATTTACCAGCAATGCCGCCATCCAACGGGGTGTCTCCGCCGAAGCTGTCACCGTCACCCGCAGCCAAGCCAAAGCCTTTAAAACCAACACCAAACCCGAATCCCGCACCCTGGTAGATTGGAAACGCACCCTGGCTAACTATCCCGAACCCGATGCCTATCTCGGTCAAACCGCCAACATCAACGGGTTTGTTATTTATCCCAAAGAACTACCAGCCAACTATCTGCTGCTATCGCGATTTGTGATTACCTGTTGTGCTGCTGACGCTTACCCCATCTCACTGCCGATCAAATTTACCGGCGATCGCCAAACCTATCCCCAAGATAGCTGGCTCCAAGTCAAAGGCAAAGCCAGCGTTGAAACAATCTCCGGTACTCGTCAACTCGTGATCACAGCTACCGATCTCAAATCCATTCCTGCACCGAAAAATCCTTATCAGGAATAGTGAATAGTGAATAGTGAATAGTGAATAGTGGCTGGATTTTGGAACAATTCTCTAGCTCACAGTCCCCCCCTCGCCCCACTCCCCGCTCCCAATTTCCTCGTGACCACTCAAACCCCACCCCAACCACTCGATCGCCTCGCCATCACTGTCATGGCTGTCTTGGCAGTCGCGATCGCGATCTTAATCTGGAGCGGCGATCGCACATTGCCGCAGATTCGCGATTTTAGTTGGCAAAATCGCAGTGTTAGTGCTGAAGATATCGCCTTTACCCTGACTTTCAACCGCCCGATCGATCGCGCCGCTGTCGAACAACAACTCAAAATCGTCCCCAAACTACCTGGGAAAATCAGTTGGGCGGGGTCTAAATTGGCTTATACACTCGCACATCCCGCTCCCTATGGTCATACCTATCAAGTCGATTTGCAAGGGGCGCGCGAGGCGATCGGCACCAAAACTGGCAAAGAAATCGTGCCATTTCGCGGGCAGTTTCGGACACCCGATCGGATGTTTGCGTACATTAGTAGCAGCAAAACAGAGCGCGGTCGGATTGTTATTTACAATTTCAAAACTCAAAAACCGCTCGTACTTAGTCCCGAAAATTTAGTCGTTACTGATTTCAAAGTCGATCGTCATAGTCAAAAAATTGTCTTCACGGCTAGCGATATTAGAACACTCCAAAATGGTCAACCAGCGATCGCCTCTCAGCAAGTTTATAGCGTGAGTACGGGGATTGCCCCTCGGAATAGTGACGGCCAATTCACGCCACCAGGAAAACTCGAACTCATCCTCAATAATCAGGACTATCAAAACGTCAAATTCGATCTTGCTCCTGATGGTAAAACCGTCGTCGCGCAACGTGTCAATCGCAAAAAGCCCAGTGATTTTGCGCTGTGGGTAGTCCCCCTCGACAAATCGGCTCCGCCTCGCCCACTCAAACAAAGTGGCGATTTTGTCATTACTCCCGACAGTAGCCAAATTGCTGCTGCGGTGGGAGAAGGGGTCTCAATTTTTCCAATTGCCGCAACTGAGGGCAACAACAATCTCGACTTCCTACCCAAATTTGGGAATGTGCTCAGCTTTGCCAACGATGGTAGTGCTGTGGCGATGGTGAAATACAATAGCGACTATACAAAGTCATTAGTAATCGTTAACAATCTGGGCAGCGAGCAGCAAATTTTCAAAACTAATGGCTCACTGTGGGATGCGAAGTTTTCACCGGCCAAAGATATCATTTATTGTCTGGCGACCGAACTCAAAACCAAGGGAAATAACAGCTATGAGGAACCTTTTTTGACCGCGATCGATATCAAAACTCAAAAGATATTATCGATGACTTTGTTACCGATTCAGCAGGGCATTCAGATGAGTTTGTCACCAGATGGATTGGCAGTAATGTTCGATCAAGCCGACAAAGGTGAGAGTACGAATCAGATTGTGCAAGGGAATAGCAATGGGATTTTGTGGATCTTACCGATTCCACCGAATATCCGCGAACTGACTACGCCAGTTACTGCCGAGCGATTGCCGTTGGCGGGTTGGCATCCGCGTTGGTTAGAGTAAGGGACGATTGGATAGTTGAGCGATCGAACATTGCATAAGTAGGTAGGTACAATTGTCGAATAGATTATGTCTGAAATCTAGCTGGTGGGCAGTGCCCACCCTAATGGCTCTGAAGAATTGAATAATACTATGAATGATAATCAACCTAAGAATGTTTTTGATTCAGACAATTACCTCAAGCATTTATTTGCCGTATTCAAATCTTATCCAAAAACGACATTTTTTAGGGGGAAACGCAGAATTCGGACAAATCTGCACGCTAAGGATTTCTGGTGTCAGGAAAGGCTCTATGACCTGTGATCGAATATGTCAATAAATCATGAAA
>NZ_JANNDR010000192.1:0-11017 GCF_031378165.1 Chamaesiphon sp. OTE_75_metabat_556 | reverse complement strand
TAAATTAGATTGCTTTATGACTAAACATGCTTTGTACATCTGCAAATCTTGTGCTTTCTCCCTGACACAACGCGATTATCTGGGAGAAAGAGGTGGTAAGTATTTATTCGATCGAGTGTCCGATCTAGCTGAAAATTGGGTTTTAAAATCTGACTTTGCAATTGAAGAATTAGTTTGTTTGAGTGCTTGTAAACGACCATGTGCGATCGCTCTAACTGGCATTAACAAAACTAGCTTAATGTTTGGCGATCTATCACCGCTAAATAGTGCAGATGCAATCCTCCAATTGTGCGATCGATACTATGCCAGTACCGACGGCATCATCCCCCGAAATGAACGACCAGAAATCTTGCAAAAGGGCATTTTAGCCAGAATTCCACCTTCTCTAAGTTAAGTAATACTTCGGCTCACTGTGCCTACGGCAGGCTAACGCCAACGACAGGCTCAGTGCAAGCCGCTCAGTACAAGTGAGTACTAAGTAAAATGGAAAGCTAGAGAAAACATTCAGTGGGCAATCGGTAATTATCAATTATCAACTATCAATTAATTTAATTGTCTGCTGCTTGACAAAATGTACACAAACCAAAAAATTCCAAAGTATGATAAAAGACTTTAAGTGATTGTTTTTGTTCTAACTCAGCTTCAATTTGACAAACCGGACAAGCATCAATCTCCATTGACTTACTGCATCGCACACAAGTAAAGTAATGCTGATGTTTTTGCACTAGACTATATAAAGATTCACCTTCAGTTGAATTACGACTTTGAACTAATCCTTGCAACCTTAATACTTCTAGTCCACGATAGACAGTAGCTAGCCCCAAAGTTTTGTGAGTATTCCGCAATTGAACATACAAATCTTGGGTGGAAATTTCACCTTCAATTGTTTCGAGAGTTTTGAGAATACGCTCTTGATGGGGAGTTAATTTTGCGATTAAACCAGTACTACTCATACTTTCAACTTTAGCTAAAAAATTACTGCATTATCTAATTATACAACAATGCTTATTATCATCCCTTTGGGAAACAAGCAATTAGATCGGAATTAAAATCATCGTTCGAGCTACACTACTTTTTATTTTCACGATCGCACCACAAGTAGCTTTTGAAAAAGTGGGCGGCTCCCACTCACATGTAAAGATCGGCACAACAAATTAGGCAGTCGATCGATATAATTCAAGCATGTGGAAATTGATATAATTCTCTTAGCAACATCGATCCCGACTCCTGATTTACCCTATGTCCATTTCCCGTCGTCATTTTCTGACACTTGCTGGAGCAAGTGCTACCAGTAGCTTTCTGTTAGCTGGATTAGAAAGTTTGTATAGTGAGTCTGGAGCAAGATCCTTAGTAAAGTCGCCGAAAGTTAACGGCTACGGTGCGTTAGTCAAAGATCCCAAGGGAATTCTAGATCTACCAGCAGGGTTTCGCTACAAGATTGTCTCTCAAAGTGGCAAACAGATGAGCGATGGGACGGTAACACCCAGTAATTACGACGGAATGGCAGCTTTTGCAGGTAAAAACGGTTCGAAAATTTTAGTTCGCAATCACGAACTTCGCCTAACTGATCAGTCGCGAGTGATCGCCGCTCTCGATCGCATGTACGATCCTAATTGTAAGGGCGGCACTACAACTCTCACGCTCGATCGAGATCGTCAGTTAACTAAAGAATATGTATCCTTAGCAGGCACTAGCGTCAACTGTTCGGGTGGTACAACACCCTGGGGGACGTGGATTAGCTGCGAAGAAAATACTGCCATGCCAGGGATGTCAGATCCAGGAAAAGGGACAGTTACCAAACCCCACGGCTATAATTTTGAAGTGCCGATAAATAGCCAAACGCCAGTTGTACCAGTACCTTTAGTGGCGATGGGGAGATTTCGGCACGAAGCAATCTCGATCGATCCGCGCACTGGTATTGTCTATCAAACCGAAGACGATCCGACTGGATTATTCTATCGATTTATGCCCAAACAGCCTGGAAAATTAGCAGCAGGGGGGATACTTGAAGCCCTCAAAATCGTCAAAAAGCCCCAAGTTAATACCAACCAAAACTTCCCGCTCCGTCAGAAATTTGCGGTAGAATGGGTGCGAATTGAAGAACCAAATCCCGCCGAAAACACAGTGCGAATGGAAGGATTTACTAAAGGTGCCGCTCAATTTATGCGCGGTGAAGGAATCTGCTATACAAATGGTTCTTTTTACTTTACCTGTACCCAAGGTGGTAATGTTTTACCAAATGCCCCTTTAAGAGTGGGCGAAGAAGCACGAGGTAACGGACAAATCTGGAAATATACGCCTGGTAAAACAGCTAAAAATGGTGGTTCTATCGAATTATTTTTAGAACCAAACGATCCAAATATTGTCGATCTTCCCGATAATATTACCGTCGCACCTAACGGTCATTTAATAACTTGTGAAGATGGCAAAGGCGAACAAAGATTAATCGGAATTACACCCAAAGGTGGTGTTTATACTTTTGCCCGCAATGCCAGAGATCGGAGCGAATTTGCCGGAGCGTGTTTTACCCCAGATGGTCAAACAATGTTTGTCAATATCTACGATCCGGGGATTACTGTCGCAATTTGGGGGAATTGGGCTAGAGTTTAAATGTCAATTACACGACGAAATACGATCGATGCTCCGATCGCTTGCCACTCGATCGTCATTATACATGGAGCGATATTTTGGATCGCCCAGACTGTTATGGTATATTTAGATGAATAATATGGATCTCAATCTACCCTATTAATATGAATAAGTTGAGCCTTGCCTTGATTTCTGGTTCTGTTTTATCAGCAGCAACTTTGCTGAGTGGATGGATGGATCGACCCGCATTGGCGATCGGCAAGAATACCCAGCAAAACATCTTACAGCAGTCTTCAGTCAGCAATTTTTCTTCACATTTTACCTGCAATCGACCTGGATGTACTAGTAGCTATCGATCGGCAGCTACTCAGCAAGTTGCTAGTAAAAAAATTACTCCTTCCGCGCCTACAGATCCGATTGGGCTAGACTTTACAGCGGAAGAAAGCGATGCAGCTATTGCCAAGTTCGGCTGTGATTGCACTCGATCGATTAATCTTCTGCGTCAAACACGCGGCATTACGGTAGGGGTTGACGGAGAATATTTACCTCCAAGTCAATCGGTTAGATCCCCACATTAACAAGTGCCCATTTTATGGCGATCATTTAATTTGATGTCGATCGCAAGCGTTGAGTTAAAATGCCTTGAGATGGACTAAATAGTAATGCGAGGATAAATAAACCTGACGATACAATTACAATCGCTGGGCCAGATGGGACATTTTTAAGATAGAAGCTAATATACACTCCACCCATACTAGCGATCGCACCAATAATTGCACCCACAATCATCATTTGATGAAATTCTTTGACTAGCAGGTATGCTGTTAAAGCTGGGCCAACTAGTAGCGAAATCACTAAAATTACGCCGACAGCCTGCATACTCGCAATAATTGTCAGTGTAATTGCCGACATAAATCCGAGGTGAATAACCTTAACTGGTAAGCCCATCGCTTCGGCTCCAGTTCGATCGAATGTATAGAATAGCAACTCTTTATAAAATAGCCAAACTGCTGTAAAAATCAACGCAGTTACACCCGCCGTGCGATAGATATCGGTGATAGTCGTACCCAAAATATCACCAAATAGGAAACTATCTAAATCGATATTATTTTTGAGGATAGAAATTAAGATAATTCCAACAGAAAAGAAACTAGAAAAGGTTAATGCCATCGCTGCATCGACTTTGACTCTTGATTGCGATCGAATCCAGGAAATAGTCCCCGCCCCCATTATTCCAGATATAAATGCCCCGATCGCAATATCTATGCCCAAGAAGAAAGAAAGCGACAATCCTGGCAATACAGCATGGGCAATTACATCGCCATATAATGCCATTCGTTGCACGATTAGATAACTACCTACCACCGGACATAAAATCCCGACAAGAAACCCAATTGCGATCGCATTTCGCATGAATTCATATTTCCAAGGGTCGATTAAAAAATCTAGCATAATGCTGATAGTGGATAGTGGATAGTGGATAGTGAATTAGTGAATTAGTGAATAGTAGATAGTGAATTAGTGAAATAAAGACTTGATTAAGAATTCGTCCGCCTGACTAACAGAATAAATCTGCACCATGATCTCGATGACTATGCTGATGTAATGACACACCATAAGCTTGTTGAAGATTGGCGGGAGTCATTACCTGTTGGGGGGAACCATCAGCAATTAGACGATGATTGATGAGTAAGATTCGATCGAGTTGATCTAACGACTTGCCCCATTCGTGGGTGCTAACTAGCAAAATTTTACCTGCCGTTCGCAATTCGTCAAAAACTTCCAGCAACACGGCTTCTGTTTTTTTATCGACTCCAGTAAATGGTTCATCAAACAAGAATAAATCTGCTTGTTGCGCTAGGGCACGGGCTAAAAACACTCGCTGTTGTTGTCCGCCCGAAAGTTCGCCAATCTTACGATCTTTGAGATCCAACATCCCAACTCGATCGAGTGCCCCATTGACGATCGCCTTCGCCGCTGCCCCTGGACGACGCAACCAGCCCAATTGACGAGTACGCGCCATCATCACCACATTCCAAACCGTAATCGGATAATCCCAGTCTACCTGGGATCTTTGGGGCACGTATGCCACCCGTTCCAAATGCCGACATAGAGGACAATTACAATATTTGATTGTGCCATGTGCAGTCGGGATCAGTCCGAGCATCGCCTTGAGCAATGTACTCTTACCCGCTCCATTCGGCCCAATCAGTCCCACCAATTCACCTGGATCGAGCCGAAAGTCAATTTGCTCTAAAGCACGTACTCCACGGTAATTAACAGCTAACTGCTGAATCTCTAGCATGAAACATTAATTATGAGAATGATTATCGTGGATAGTCTCAACGATAACATGAATCAAGTTCGCTCGACGATTTAAGTTGTAGGAAGTTCGGGTGTCGCTCTCAATACGTGCCATAATACTACTAAAAATTCATCTAGTGATACTAAACGGAATTGAATATCATCAAAGTGGACTCACGTTAAATAGATAAAATATTACTCAAAACCTGCTAAATTAAGCTGAATCTATCATTCAGCGACAAGCTAACAGAGATTAATGGCAATCAAAAAAAATGATGAATTTGAGGCTATTTACCCTAGCCTCAATCTAAATGGATTGACATTTCTTGATATCGTCAATCACATTCAAAGAGAAGTAGTTCAGAAGTCAGTACAGCCGATAAAGCAAGGGTCGCTCAATAACTGTCGTGGAACTTGGCATGAACTAGCTTTTATAATGGAAGCACATCGATCGATATTAAGATCTACGAAAGACTTATATGTCATCAAAATGGGCATTGAAACTAGTATCAAGTTCTGGGAAATATACAATCAGGAATCTAGACAGCAATATCAGTCATTGGTCGATCGATTACAACACAAAAACAACCCGATAGTTATTCGATGTTCAACACCAGATTTTGTAGTAGTTGGCAGGGATATTATTCTTAATTCTACTAGCTCTCAAATTCTCGAATCTCAATCACCTTCCTTGCAAGAAATTAATGAATTATACAAAGTCATCAAGAATAATTGCGTGCCGGATCTAGTCAAAGGATTTATTAGCTTGAAAACTAGCAATCGCCCAGATCGTAGATATCAGATTTTAGTAGAAGCTAATGTGACTAAATTTGCTAGCAAGTATATTCATCCACCCGATTGCCCATTGCAGTTTGATGTCATTGGTGAAAGCAACTCATCTGATATTGAAGTATTTAAAGCACCCTTAATGTCTACTCTTCCATTAACACTGGATGGAGATATAGATATTGTTGAAAGAGCAATCGATGATGAAACTAATATCACTTCCAGTTCACAATTAGATAGCTATTGGGAGAGATATAAATAGTAATATGGCTAAGATACTAAATCGAATAATGGAAGTTGATGATGCAATCCTCCTTGGTGTAGCCTCTCTCGTGGAGGATCGATCTTTGAAGAAGAAAAGTCTAATTTATGAGGATCGGATAAAAATTGATAGATAGAACTAGCAATACCTTTTGCGGCTAATACTGGAACGCCATTACCAATACTTTTAAACATATTCGTCAAAGACATTTCCGGCGAAAGTTCAAATTCTGGAGGTAGTGACTGAATTGCTAAAGATTCTGCAACAGATATTCTTCTGGCTTGATAGGGATGTAAATGAACCTCATTATTGCCATAACAGGCGGTAGGCGAATATCTCCACCGATGCAAGCGTTTATAAGATTTTTTGCCATCATCCCCTTCAGGAATAGATAAAAATTTACTCAACCCAGCCCGAGGCTGAAAATAATGTTTGCCATTAGGATGATTTTTAACATCATTTTTATCAAACCAATATTGTACAGTAAGATTCACTGGTATATCTAAAGGACAATCTAAAACTGAGTTCTCACTAAATGGGTTAGTTTTTGGCCAAGGATAGCTAGAGATACAGTCTAATGGAAATAGTTTATTTCGATCCCATGAAAATCTATCTGTTAGATTGTGACCAGATTTTGTAGATACTAAATCCGATCTGACTCCAATTGCAATAGCTCGTTGTCTACTCTGGGGTACGCCATATTGCAATGTATTAATTAAACTGTCTGCAATTACATATCCATTATGTTCTAATCTCGATCGCATTCGATCGTAAAATAATCGATGTTTAGTAGTAGACCACAAACCCTTGACATTTTCAAACAAAAAGAAATCAGGCTGGTATCGACAGATAAGTTCTATATAAGTTTCTGTCAACTTACCATTTTCTCCTCCACTGCCCTTATTTTTGCCACCAACTGAAAAATCTGGACAAGGTGGCCCTGCAATAAACCCGACAAGAGAACCATCTTTTTTTGCATCAATTAATAAAGCTCGAAATTTTGCTACTCTCTCTGATTCAAGCAGACTAGCTACATCACATAGATCGTATCCATACTCCGGTTGCGATAATTTCATCTGAGTACGCGAGTACTGATGTCCACCTAAAAATGATGGGTTGATTTCATTAACATAGGCAATTTCAAACCCAGCCATCTCAAAGCCTAGATCTAGGAAACCAATACCAGCAAAGAATGAGAAAATTTTCATCTATCTACCCAACTAAGTAGGTTATGAGTTAAAGTTATCTGGTAAGATTATTACAAATTAGTTTAGGGTATGTCAAGCTAATTTATCTAAATTGATTTGTAATCATGTATGGCATTGAGCGATTTTCATTCTGAAAGGCTACGCCAACGAATCGTCAGTCTCCGCAAGCAGCGCAATTTATCTCAAAGGGATATCGCTCAAGCATTGGGCATAACAGATCAGACGGTAAGTAACTGGGAGCAAGGGCGCAGTGAGCCAAGGCTCACAATTAGACAAGTAGTTTTACTATGTCGTATTTTAGACTGTTCTTTGACCGATCTTGATGATGGTGAAGATTTATAGAAGGCACTAGCAGAGATATTTCATCAACTCCATGCTCAGAGATTGAGGTAGACTTGCTCTCTCAAATAGTACTAGCTTGTGGCGATGAACGATTAAGATTAAAGTCGCCCTAATCTTTCAGCAACCGTAAACCACTTAAAATCACCAACACGGTAGATCCTTCATGACCCAAAACACCCAACGGGAGGGTCATATTGCCAGTAAAATTGGCGACTAGCAGTATCACAATAAAGCTCAGGGCAAAAACAATATTTTGCTTGACAATCCGCCCAGTGCGACGACTCAGCCGAATGGCATATTCTAGTTTTTCCAATCGATCGGTCATTAATACTACATCTGCTGTTTCTAGTACCACATCACTGCCGACAGTTCCCATCGCAATCCCGACGGATGCCTGAGCGAGCGCAGGAGCATCATTAATCCCATCCCCAACCATCGCCACGGACTGATATTGTTGCTGGAGTTGACGAATTACTTCAAGTTTAGCTTCAGGTAACAGTTCGGCATATACGCCATCGATCCCAATTTCCTGAGCAATACTGTCGGCGGTACGCTGATTATCGCCTGTCAACATCACAATTCGATCGATCCCTAGCCGTTTCAATTGAAAGATCGATCGAGCGGCTGTAGCTCTGACGGTATCGGCAACGGCGATAATCCCCAGGATGCTGTTGTCAGAAGCAACCCAGACAACGGTTTTGCCCTCCTGTTCCCACTGCTGGCTGTGTTGGGCGATTGATTCTGGGCAATTAGCTGCTTGCGCTTGCACAAAAGCGGCTTTACCGACTACAGCTATTTTTCCCTCAACTTCGCCTCTAATCCCCCGCCCAGGTTCAGCTAAAACATTAACAGCTTCAATCCACTCCCTGCCCTGTTTCTGGGCTGCTCGGACGATCGCATCCCCGATCGGATGCTCGGACATGCTTTCTAGAGCAGCAGCCACTTGGAGCAATTTGTCTGGATGTTCAACTGCCATGACTTGGATCACTTGAGGTTTTCCCGTAGTCAGGGTTCCAGTCTTGTCAAAGGCGATCGCCTTAACTTTGCCGATCGCTTCTAACTGCGCGGCATTCTTGAACAAAATCCCATGTCGTGCCCCATTTGCAATACCTGATAGAAGTGCTGGCATCGTTGCTGCCATTAAGGCACAGGGCGAAGCTACTACCAGAAAAATTAGGGCGCGATAAACCGTATCTTCCCAAGTCCAACCGAGTAGAAATGGTGGTAGAGTTCCTAGCAAAATGCCCAGGATGACGATCGCTTTGGCATAGCCGCGTTCAAACTGTTCGATGAACTGTTGGGAAGGTGGTGTCTCAGTCTGCGCCTGTTCTACTAACCGAATTACCCGCTGAATCAGACTACTCTCTGGAGATCGATCGATCTGAATTTTCAACGCACCGTTACCATTAATTGTCCCAGCAAATACCTCATCCCCCACAGTTTTTTCAACGGGCATCGATTCCCCCGTAATTGGGGCTTGATTGAGTTCGCTAAACCCCTCCGTGACAATCCCATCCGTCGGTACCAACTCTCCAGGCTTAATGAGGACTCGATCGCCGATTTGTAATTCAGCTACCGACACCATTTGTTCCTGTCCATCAACGAGCGTGCGGGCGATATCGGAAGTCAGACTCATCAGCCCTTGAATACTCCGTTCTGTCTGCTGCATCGCATAGCCCTCAAGCACTCCACTGATGGCAAAAATCAGAATCAACATTCCACCATCGACGATGAAGTAATATTCCTTTCGCCACAGCCCCAAAATAGCTGCTCCCAACGCTGCCACAATCATCAATAAATCTACATCCAGCTCTTTTTCCCGCCACAAAGTGCCCAGCCCTTCCAGGGTGTTTTGATAGCCCCCAATCACATACGCAGCAGTCAGAATTAGCAAACTCACTCCCAACCAGCCTTGATCGAGAGTGAACCAACCGAGTAACACTAGTAGAGCGCACACTCCCGCCGCGATCGCATCTGGGTGTGCTTTAAATAGTGCTTGCCAACGGGATCTAGACAGGGCAGGGGAAGACATGGCAACAAAAATAGATTGCCTTCATACCCTACACCTTGACATTAATGTTAATGTCAAGGTACGTATTGAGATTCAGAAAATATGGAAGCTGAGTATTTGACGATTAAAGAACTCACCGAAGCAGTGGGCGGGGATATCACACCGCGCATGGTAAGGCACTATCACACCCTCGGTTTATTACCCCCAGCCCAGCGATCGATCGGTAACTATCGACTTTATACCCCCCAAAATATTCAACAGCTACAGCGGATTGTCGCCCTCAAACAGCAAGGGTTTCAGTTGTCCCATATTCAACAGCTACTCGAAAGTGATTCAGGCATAGATGCCAATCCAACTCTGGTGGCTCAGCTGCAACAGCAATATCAGTCGGTAATTCAACAATTAGCGCGGCTAAGGCATACAGCATCAGCATTAGAGGGGATCTTAGGGCGAGATAGTAATTGTCAGATCGTTCAAGCAGAAGCGATCGCCCAGTTAAAACTTCTAGAAGTAGAAAGTCAAGAGCGACTGGGGGAAATCGAAGGACTTTGGCATCACCTGGATGGAGCCGTCGATTCTCACCCTGAAGCCTTCCAGGAATCCCTACAACACCTGTTACCAGATCTTTCTAGCCGATCGGAGATTGAGGCAGACTTGCTCTCTCAGTTGGTGCTAGCTTGTGGTGATGTGAGCTTGGTTAATTTTGTCCGCTTGAGTGGGGATGCGATCGGTTCAGCACGGGCGGCTCTCAAAAATGGCTGCCAGATTGTCGGGGATATCGCTGCTGTGACTGCTACACTCGATCGCACTCGATTAGCTCATTTAAACTGTCAGATTGAGACGCTGATCGACGATCCTCACATTACGGGTGTAGCCGAAGCGGAGCAAGCATTTTGGCAAGATAAAGGGTGGCTAAATCGTCTCCACCAAATTCCAGATCGTTCGATCTTAATTATCGGCTATGCGCCCTCTGTACTGATGGCAGTGTGTAATGCGATCGATCGGGGACAGATCCAACCTGCGCTGGTAATTGGAATGCCGATCGGATTTAGTCACGCTCCGGCTGCTAAACGACGATTGATGGCTATTGGCATACCTTATATTACTATTCAAGGCTCGATCGGCGGTGGACTATTGGCAGCAGTGGCGGCGAATGCTCTGATTGCATCGCTATTGGAAAAACCAGATTGCCACTGTCATCTCAAATCGAGCTGATTGGGGTAGACTAAATGCTTAATGCTGCGGCCTAGTCGATCTAATTTCCAAACTAGATCCTGGCATTATTCTTAGCATCGATCGGGCACTATTTCACCATTACGGCTTTCCCGCTAATATGGGGAAAATGGGGTAAAATGTAGCGATAGCGGAATTTTCTCCTATTTCCAAATATGGATTTTCACCTAGATACTTTGCTAAATCTGCCTAATCCAGTTGTGGACAGCTATTCAAATACGTTAGATGCTGTTATTCTGAAGTTACAGTTAATTAATGATGGAATTAATTGCCCTAATTGTA